>CAMDMH010000375.1 GCA_945901835.1 Devosia equisanguinis
CGCAGTTCGAGTCGGGCCGCATCTCCGAGCTGGGCGAACGCTTCCCGCGACTTGCCGGCGCGCTTTCTGCAATCGCAGGCCGTCTCGTCGACGTGCTGCCGGTGGCGAGACGCTATTACTATCATCCCGGCCAGCACGGCAGCTGGAGCATCAAGGCTGTGTTGCCGAGCATGGTGCCGGAACTCGACTACGGCGCACTATCCGGCATCAAGGACGGCACCATGGCGTCTGCCGGATTCCTCGAAGCGATCCGCTCCGGCACGACGCCGGAGCGCCGGGAGGAAATCCGCCGCCAGCTCTTGGAGTACTGCTGGCTCGATACCTACGCCCTCGTCCGCGTCTGGGCCCACCTCGCTGGCCACGGCGAGATCAGGATGTAGTGTAGCCTTCGCTCGGCCTTGCGGGCTACTTTAGCGCGGGAACGCGCGCGAGGGAGGATAGCCATGTGCCGCGAGATCGGAGCCCACCTTATCGGCAGCGTCGCGCTGCCCGATGCAGAGACGGTGTTTCGCTGCGTAGTGGCGGAGCTGGGGCCTCACTTGAAGCGAGTTCCCGATGGGGAGACCGGCGAACGTGGCCGCTGGATCTGGTGGCAGCGGCAGATGCTGCTCTCCCATCCCGATATGGAACTCGATCCCGCCGCCAAGCCGCTGCGCCTCACGCAGTGGGACGGCGCGCTGATCCGCGAGACCGAGCTTGTGCGCTTCAAGCCCGGAGTGGATCCAGCGAAGACCCGGTTCGACACCGGCTATGCGCCGCCGGCCATAGCGTCTTACGCGATTTTCAAAAGGCTTCGCGCGGAAGGTGTGATCCCGGCGCATGTAAAGTTCCAAGTGTGCCTGCCGACGCCGTTCGCCTCGGCGTTCATGTATGTCGCGCCCGCTTCGATCGCGGCGTATCTGCCGGCCTACGAGCGCGGACTCTTGCGGGCACTCGCCGACATCTGCGCCGCGATCCCGCACGCAGATCTGTCGATCCAATGGGACATCTGCCAGGAGGTGCTCGTCTGGGAGAACTACTTCCCCTAGCGGCCTGATGATTATCAGGGCGAGATACTCGACGAGATGGCCCGCCTCGGCAACGCGGTGCCGGCAGGCGTCGAGACGGGCTATCATCTCTGCTACGGCACACCGAACGACGAGCATCTGGTGATGCCGCGCGACCTCGGCAATTGCGTCGCGATCACGAACGGCCTCGTCGACAGGCTGAAGCGTCCGCTCGATTATCTGCATCTGCCGGTTCCGAAGGATCGCAGCGACGATGCCTATTTCGCGCCACTCGAGGGGCTGCGCCTGGCACCGGCGACTGACCTTTATCTCGGCCTGATCCATCACGACGACCATACCGGCGACCGCACGCGCATCGAGTCGGCCAAGCGACACTGGCGGCACTTCGGCGTTTCGACCGAATGCGGTTGGGGCCGTTCGGATCCTTCTCGCGTGCCCGGCCTTTTGCGCTCGCACACGCTCGCAATCGAAGCCTGATCGCCTCGCGCATGATTGCGCTGCCCGGCGGCGGCGAACTTGGAGTAATGCACCATGGCGTTCCCTTGGGAACAGTGGTGACCCCCCACGCGGACTAGACACGCCCCACACGTCACCGAAGCGGTGATGAAAGCAAATGGGGAGAGTGTCATGGCCGACGTCTTCATCAGCTATTCGAAAACGCATGCCGAGGTCACGCGCCGCCTGGCCGAAGAGTTGGAGCGGTTGAAACTCACCGTGTGGTGGGACACCGAGCTTGTCGCCGGAGAATCCTACCGCCAGCGCATTCAGGACGAGATCGCGGCCGCCCGCGCAGCGATCGTCGTGTGGATACCGGACTCGATCACGTCCGAATTCGTGATCTCGGAAGCATCGCGAGCCCACGCACAGCGCAAGTTGGTCCAGGTGCGCACGGCCGATGTCGCTATCACCAGGATCCCCCCGCCGTTCGACGTCAGCCACGTGCCGATCGTCGAGGATCGCAAGTCCATTACCGGCGCGTTGCGCAAGCTCGGCTTGCTCGGCGGCGAGGCCAAGGCTTCCGGTTTCGCGGCCGGACAGGAATGGGGGCGGCGCCTGGATCCGTCGTGGGGCAAAGGCAAGCCGATGCTTTGGCTCGCAGGGCTTGCTGCGGCGGTGGTGCTCGCTCCCGCGTTCTACGTCGGCGTCATCAAGCTGATACCACCCGCGCCCCAACCAGCAGAGGCCGCGACCGCACCAGTGCCCGCACCGGTGCCTGCAACTCAGTCGCCCGAGGCGGCAGCCGGCGCGACGAGGCCCGCTGTGGACCTCGCAGCACAGGCGAAAACGCTCACCGGCGAGTTCTTCAAGCAGATCAATACCGGCATGCAGGACACCTCTCTGTTCGAGGCGGACGTGCGGCTCGGCCAGCGCGGGCTGTCGAGCCGCGGCGACGTGGCCGGCGAGCTGAGGAAGTTCACGGCACGCTTCGCCAAGGTCGTCTGTCGTCCCGACTCTCCGGCGGTGGAGATGAAGGCTGCCGAAAAGGCCGACGCCGGCTTCCGCGCCAAGCTGACGGTGGCGTGCGATCTGACCGAACGACAGGATAAGACGTCGACCAAGCGGTTTCCGCTCGAGATCGAGGCGGTCCGTTCGGGCGACGAGTGGCGCATCGCCGGCATGTGGCAGCCCGAGGAAATGGTGCTGTGGCAGCGGCGCGAGCGCGGAAAGTAGCGCGGCAACGTCTCAACTGCGGCCGGGCGTGTGCTAAGGTCTTTTGAACGAGACACGGCACGCCCCGGAGGATCCCCATGCAGAAATCACTCGGCCCGCTGCCCGGCGGCCGCCCGCTCGCAACTCAGAACGCCGGCGTGAAGGCGACCCGCGCCGGGATCAATCTCGGTGCCGAGATCACCGGCATCGACCTGACGAAGCCGGTGTCGGAAGCCCAGCTCGCAGCCGTGCAGGCCGCCCTCGTGGACAACGAGCTCATCATCTTCCGCGACCAGAACATCTCGTCGCAGAACCTGATCGACTTCGGCCGCCGCTTCGACGAGCTGACCGTCCACCCTTTCGCGCCGCACGAAAAGGAAGCGCCCGTTCTCATCAAGTTTCGCAACGACGAGACGACGCCGCCTTTTGGAACCGACTGCTGGCATTCGGACGAGACGTTCCGCGCCGAGCCGCCGATGGCGACCATCCTCGTCGCCAAGGAGGTGCCGGCCGTCGGCGGCGACACCATTTTCGCCAGCATGACCGCCGCCTACGATGGTCTGTCGGATCGTATGCAGAATTTCGTCTCGGGCCTCGAGGCCGTGAACGACTTCAAACCGTTCAAGGCGCTGTTCGACAATTCGCTGGAAAACCGCATGAAGTTGCAGAAGTTCGAACTCGACTATCCCCCGCAGGTGCATCCGGTGGTCCGTGTGCACCCGGTCTCCGGCCGCAAAGTGCTGTTCGTCAATCCGCAGTTCACCATCGCCATCAAGGGCATGGACGAGCGCGAGAGCCGGTCGCTGCTCGATACGCTGTTCCAGCAGGCGTTGATCCCCGAGGTTCAGTTCCGGCACCATTGGGCGCCGCACACCATCGCCATGTGGGACAACCGCTCGACGCAGCATTACGCCGTGCACGACTACTACCCGCAGCGCCGCTACATGGAGCGCGTCACGATCAAGGGCGGGCCGGTGACGGGCGTGCCGCGCGCGGACGCTACTACATTGAAGCGCGGAAAATACGTGCCCTTGGGCGGCGCCGACAGCCACGGCGGACACAAGCCGCATTGATCGCGGCGGGCGGCGTTCAGGACGAGCCTCGATCGCCAGAGGCAGCCTGAGCATCCAGCGCCAGCGCTGCCTCGAGGTCCGCCGGATCGATAGTCACGACCTGCCTGGCGCGGGTAGAGCCCAATCCGCCCGTCTGAAGAGTGATCGCTGTGCGGGTGCGCCGGTAGGCGGTGAACGACAGTCCCGGTATCAATTCTTCGTCGGTCTCGATCTCGTAGGCGCCCGGCGGCAGAAGCCCGTCGATCCCTTCGATCTGGAACGGTCTGGCGAAGGCGACAGTGCGTGTCCTAGTCCGTTCGAACATGACCTGGACCTCCGTGTTGTAACGGCGACGCTTGCTCACCTGGGAGCCGGAGCCGCCATGGCGCTCGCAGGCAAAGCCTCGGCAATGACCTCACGCATCGATTTTGCGCATCAGCGGATAAGACTCGGACCAGTACAGGGCTTCGATTTGTGCCGCCTCCAGACGTGCGACATCGCTTTCGACGATCGCGCGCTTCAAGGCATCCGAAGGCAGCACTTCCATAGCGAAGCGAACCGCCTCGGCCCCGGTCGTGAACTTGCGAAATGTCACCTTTTGGGGGCGCTTCAAGCCAGCGGCGGAATAAACATCCGCAGGGGCCGAGAAATCGAACTGTTCCATAATACCGATATGGTGACGCTCCCGCCACTTTACATCCCGTGCGGGGGAGTTAGAGCGCTGAGAGCGTTTCCCGTTCGAATTGGATCGAAAGGCCGTAGGCCGGGTCGAGCGGAGTGAGGCCCGACCTTGCGCAAGATCAGCAGGAGATCGCCCCGTGAAAGACATGTTTCGTAGACTGGCCGAGCGCACCGCGCATGTCGTTGGCTCGGCGTGGACGTTCGTCCTGGCGCT
>CAMDMH010000376.1 GCA_945901835.1 Devosia equisanguinis
CTCTCCCCTTCGTGAAGGACGAAGGGGAGAGGGAGAAATTCATGGAATTCTCGGTCTTCGATCACGTCGATGCGGATGGGCAGCCGCTCGACCGATTCTTCGAGATGCGTCTCAAGGTGGTCGAAGCCTATGACCGGCTCGGCTTTCGCAGCTATCATCCGGCTGAGCATCACTTCACGCCGCTCGGTATCGGTGCGTCGCCGAGTGTCTGGCTGTCGGCGGTGGCACAGCGGACGAAGCGGCTGCGGTTCGGGCCAATGATCTATGCCGTGCCGTTTTCGCATCCGATCCGGCTCGCGGAAGAGATCGCGATGCTCGACGCGCTGAGCGGCGGGCGGCTCGAGGTCGGGTTCGGGCGAGGAGCTTCGAACATCGAGCTCAGGTATGTCGGCTACGAGCCGCACGAAGCGGACCAGACGTTCCGCGAAGGTCTAGAAGTCATCCTGCAGGCGATGTCGAAGGACCGCATCGATTTCGTGGGCGAGAGGTTCCGATTCGACAATGTGCCGAACCATTTGATGACGATTCAGAAGCCGCATCCGCCGATCTGGTACGGATTGCATTCGAGCCCAAGCGCAGAGCGGGTGGCGAAACTCGGCTGGAATGTCGTGTGCAACGAGAAGCCTTCGGCGTCGGGTGCGTTGCTCGCGCGCTACCGCGACGTCTGGAGGGAGACGCGGGGCAAGGACGCGGCGCTGCCGCGGATGGGACTCGCGCGGCACATCGTCGTTGCGGAGACGAACGAGAAGGCGCTCGCCATCGCGCGGCGTGCGTACAAGGCGTGGCTCGCGAGCTTCCTGTGGCTGTTCAAGCTGCACGGTGCCGCGCCGACCCACTGGGAGCAATCTGTCACGTTCGACATTCTGCGCGATGCGGAGGAGCGCGGCGTGGCCGGCAGTCCGAAGACCGTCGTCGAATGGCTGTCGAACCACATCGAGGCGACGGGGGCTAATACGCTCGTCGGTCAGCACCAGTTCGGCGATATGACGCTCGACGAAACGATCGGGTCGCTCGAGCTTTATGCGGCGGAGGTGATGCCGGAGTTGCGGCGAAGGTTCGGATGATTTCGTAGGTTGGGCTGAGTGAAGCGAAGCCCAACATTTCGGGAGATGCAGTGGGGGCGTGGCCGTTGGGTTTCGGCAAGTGCCTCAGCCCAACCTACGGCCAGCGCCATGTGAGGGCGGATCTCATCCAGCCGGGAAGCGGCAGCCAGTTCGCGACGAGATCGGGCGGCAAGGTGATGAGGATCGCGCCGGCGACGGAGATCAGCGTGCCGACGATCACATTGCGGTCGAAGACTTCGTACTCGCGCGTCAGTATCCATGAGAAGTAGATTCGGAACAGCGATTGTATGCGCATGATCGGCGCGACGATGGTTACGGGCACGAGCGCCAGCGCCATGTAGCGGACCATCTGGCTGAGCCCGACGAGCAGGCCGGCGAACAGGAACCAGCGGCGCGGATCGGATTGCAGCTCGGTGACGTGGCGGAGTTTTCCTGTCGCGAGCACCCACACGACGACGGCGATGGTCGCTGCGATGTAGGAAACGAGGCCGGCGGCCATGCTGGCGCCGATGCCGGCGCCGTCGAGGCCGGCGCGCACGAAGATCGGGCTGATGCCGTAGCCGAAGATCGACAGGAAAGCCCAGGTGTAGCCTTCGCGATAGCGCGGCTCGAATTTCGCGGGTGACAGATCTTCCGGTTTTGGCGCGGGTGCGTTCTTCGTCTTGCGTGCTTCGATGCGGGCGGCGATGGCGGGGCCGAGCAGCAGAAGAGCGATCGCGATCACGGTGATGGGCGTGAGCCGCTCGCCGAGAAACGCCATCGCAAGCGCAAGTGTGACGAGCACTTCCCATTGCTGGATCGGGCTCGCCAGATTGGTGCCGATAGCGGCGATCGCGCGATAGTTGCAGTAGCGGCCGATGACGAAATGGGCGAGGCCGGCGCATGCGAAGCAGAGAAGGGTGCGCGGCGAGAAGGTCCAGAGCGGGCCCAATGTTCCCGTCACGAGGCAGACCAGCAGGAACAGCAGGGCGCCCATCGGCACGGTGATCGCCATGCCCTGAATGACGCTGCCATTGAGGACGCCGCGGCGGGTGGCTGCATTGTTCAGGCCGAACAGGGCGGCCGACAGAAATGCGAGAAATCCCCCCAGCATACCGTCGCTTACCTCTTGCCGCTGTGATTGCCGTCCATTCCCGGTGGGAGGCTTGCGGCATGGAGAGTTTCTTAGCGCGGATCGGCGGGCCTTGCGACTTGTAAATCACGTTGCAAATTGGGGGATGATCGAACACAACACGGCCGGACGCGTCCAATGCGTGGCGACGAGAGGTTTCACCGTGGCTCAATTCCTGTCCCTGGCCGAGGCGATCAAGGCCAATGTTCGCGACGGCGATACGCTGGCGCTCGAAGGCTTCACGCATCTCATTCCCTATGCAGCGGGGCACGAGATCATCCGCCAGCGGATCAAAGATCTCACGGTAATCCGCATGACGCCGGACCTGATCTACGACCAGATGATCGGCATGGGGCTCGTGCGGAAGATGATCTTCTCTTGGACGGGCAACCCGGGTGTCGGATCTCTCCATCGCGTGCGCGACGCCTACGAAAAAGGTTATCCGCGCCCCTTGGAGATCGAGGAGCACAGCCACGCGGCGATGGCGAACGCCTACGAGGCGGGGGCCGCGGGGCTGCCGTGCGCGATCTTCCGCGGCTACATCGGCGTCGATCTGCCGAAAGTGAACCCGAACATCCGCTTCATCGAGTGCCCGTTCACCGGTGAGCGGCTGGCGGCTATCCCGGCGCATCGGCCGGATGTATCCGTGGTTCACGCTCTGCGGGCGGACAAGAAGGGGAACGTGCTGTTCGAGGGAATCGTCGGCGTGCAGAAGGAAGCGGTGCTGGCGGCGAAGCGTGCGGTGGTTACGGTCGAGGAGGTCGTGGAAGATTTTGGTCCACGCAATGCGAACGCCGTGATCCTGCCGAGCTGGACGATCTCGGCTATCGCGGTCGTGCCGGGCGGCGCGTTTCCGAGCTACGCGCACGGCTACTACAAGCGCAACAACAAGTTCTATCTCGACTGGGACGAGATCAGCCGCGAGCGCGATACGTTCATGGCTTGGATGGACGAGAACGTGCTGGCGAAAGGGCCCGAGGCGTTCGCGGTGCACGCGAAGGCGGCTCGCACGGCTTGACGATGGAGGAGCTCGATCATATCGCGGTCGTCGCGCCCGATTTCGCGACGGGGATTGCTTGGGTGCGGGAGACGCTCGGCATCGAGCCCCAGCCGGGCGGTAAGCACCCGGAAATGGGAACGCACAACCATCTGCTTCGGATCGGCGAGAGCGTGTTTCTCGAAGTGATTTCGGTCGATCCGGGCGCTGGCAAGCCTTCGCCGCACCGCCGCTGGTTCGGGCTCGACGATCCAGCGCAGTTGCGCCGGGACTGGCGCGATGGGCGGCGGCTGCGTGGATGGGTTGCGCGGTGTTCGGGTCTGGATGAGACGATCGGTACGCGCGGGCCGACGTTCGGTGAGCCGATGACGGTGAGCCGGGGCGAGCGCAACTGGCAGTTTTCGGTTCGCGCGGACGGTTATCTTCCGGCCGATGGCGCGCTGCCGCATCTGATCGACTGGGGCGAGGCCGGACCGCCTGCATCCGGTATGCCGGATATGGGCTGCAAACTTCAGTCGCTGGTGATCGAAACGCCGGAGCCGGCGTTCGTGCGCTCTACTCTGGAAGCGCTGGATTTGCCGTTCGCGCCGCTTGTTCGTGACGGCAAGGTGGTGCGTCTGATCGCGGCGATCGAGACGCCGTTCGGGATTCGTATTCTTACGTGAGGCGTAGGTCGGGCTGAGTCTTGGCGAAGCCCGACGCATCCGCTCCGAAGTTCGGGGCTTCGCGCCAACAGCGCTCAGCACCGACCTACGAGAAAAGGCACCATATCTCAGAACTCGATCTCAGAACTTGAAGCTGATGCCGCCGCGGACGGCGTGGCTAGTTATCTCGCTCGTCTCACGCATCGCAAGCGTAGGACTGTAGTAGGTGATCTCGCCGAGGTCGGTGTAGCGATACTCCATGCGAACCGTCAGATTGGACGCGAGCGCGTGCTCGATGCCGGCACCTGCCGTCCATCCGGCCTTGCGCTGGCTATCTATACTGAACGGCGTGAGGCTCTTTGCCTGGTATTGTTCCGACGACACGCTGGCGTAGGCCAGTCCACCGGTCAGGTAAAGGAGCGAGCTGCCGGCGACGACGCCGACACGGCCGCGCAACGAGCCGCTCCAGTCGAGGGTCGTGGTGTGGATGCCCCCGGTGCTGCCGGTGCCCGAGCCACTGATGCCGCCGGATTCCAGGTCGGTCTCGACGCCGACGACGAGCCTGTTCACCTGGCGATTATAACCGACGTGAAAGCCGCCGAACGCCCCGCTCGACGTATGGCTGAAGCCTGCTTCAGTGCCTTCATTTCCGCGACATCTACGTAACTCGCTGACCTAATTCTCGAATCAGGTAGATCGCTTGCCTTGGGCGGTATCACTCGGCGGGTGAAGGCAGATGCGAAGCTTCGAGATCGTGCGATCGAGCACCGATACGCT
>CAMDMH010000377.1 GCA_945901835.1 Devosia equisanguinis
ATTGGGACCCGATCAGCGGATCACATCAGGGCCAGCGGCCATAGCGGCTGCATCGCGATGAGGGTTCGCCCTTCATCCGACAACAGGCCGGATACATGGCTGCACCCGATAGTTTCGCTGAACCGTCAGTTTCCTCTTGCACCGCGGGCACCGTCCATACATGGCCCCAAGCAGGCATTCGTTGCAGCGCGGCAACGTGTCGGGATTCTGGGGGGCTGCTGACGCGGTGCGGAAGGTCAACCGGGCCTACCTCGTAATCCTGCTGCGTTGCTACTCAGACCGCTGACACGCAATGGGTCTATCGACGCCTTCGGCGACTTTCGCCGCTGGGTACTCGACGCTCGTTCGCCTTCGGCTCACTTCGGTCTGGCATGACGTGACCCTAGCACGACGTGGGTCTGGCATGACGTGGCGAAATTCTTGCGCGGCGGCTGAGTCCGATCAGGCGGGTTCGCGGTCTTCGTCGCCGCGAGGGGCGAGGCTCGTGTTCTGTGCTTCTTCTTCCACCGGTTCGGTCGGTTCGTGGAAGCCGCCTTCGGAGACGAGGCGCGCGAACAGCTCGCCGTGGGCGACGAGGGTGCGGAAGGAGCCACGCTCGACGATCTTGCCCTTGTCGAACACCAGGATGAGATCGGCGTCGGCGACGGTCGACAGCCGGTGAGCGATGATGAGCGTCGTGCGGCCCTGACGCAGCGTATCGAGCGCGCGCTTGATCTTGCCTTCGGTTTCGGTGTCGAGCGCGCTCGTCGCCTCGTCGAGGATGAGGATCGGCGCGCTCTTCAATATGGCGCGGGCGATCGCGATACGCTGGCGCTCGCCGCCCGACAGCGATAGTCCGCGCTCGCCGACGACGTAGTCGTAGCCGCCGGGCTTCTGGGCGATGAAGTCGGAAGCTTCCGCCATTGCAGCGGCGGCCTGGATCTCGGCTTCCGTCGCTTCGGGCCGGCCGACCCGGATGTTCTCGATGATGGGCCGGTTGAACAGGCCGGCGTCCTGGAAAACGACGGCAATGGCCGAGCGGAGGCTGTCCAAAGTGACGTCGCGAATGTCCTGGCCATCGACGGTGATCCGTCCGCCTTCTGGATCGCGCAGGCGTTGCAGCAGCGCGAGCGTCGTCGTCTTGCCGGAGCCGGTGGGGCCGACGAGCGCCACGGTCTTGCCGGCGGGCACCTCGAAATCGAGATTGAACACGCCTTGCGAGTCCGTGCCGTAGCGGAAGCTGACGTCCTCGAATTTCACGTTGCCCTTGACGCCCGTCAGGATGCCGGCGTCCTTGCGCTCGGTTATCAGCAGCTTGGTGTCGAGCAACTGGAAGAACGAGCGCAGTGTCGGCGCCTGCATGAAGATGCGCGTGACGAAGCCCGAGAGCAGGTCGAGCTTGCCGATCAGGAGCTGCGAGAAGCCGACGAAGCTGACGATCTCGCCGACGCTCGCCTCCCCCTTCGAGGCCAGCATCGCGCCGATGGCGAACACGGCGACCATGGTCACGGTCGAGGCCGAGCGCGTCAGAATCGTCAGGACACCCCACCAAGTCAGGACGGGATATTGGGCGGCCAGGAGGTCCGACATCAGACCACGCAACGCATTCATCTCGGCCGACAATCGTGTGTAGCTCTGCACCACGGTGACGTTGCCGATCACGTCGCCGACGCGGCCGGCGACGCTGATGTGGTGGCGTTCGACGGCGGCCTGACCGTCTGAAGTGCGGTAGACGACGATGGCATTGAGGATGGTGTAGACGAACGCGAGAATCGCGAGGATTGCCGCCAGCCGCCAGTTCATGATGATGGCGGTCGGCACCAGGAAGAAGATGCCGATCAGGGCGGTGGTCTGCTCCCGCAGAAAGCCCAGCCAAGTGCCGAACAGCGTGTCGGCGCCCGCGACGATGGTGCGCACGACGGCGCCGGTGCCGATCTCGGCGTGGTAGCTGATCGGCAGCGTTATCGAACGTTCGAAGGCGCTGCGCATCGCAACGAGGCGCTGGCGGTGTGCAAGGCGGTCTGCGAGTACGGCGATAACGACGCCGGCGAGGATGCCTATCAGGCCGAGTACGGCCCATTGGACGATGATCGGCGTCGGATCGGTGTTTTTCGCGAGCGCATCGACGACCCGGCCGAACAGGATCTGCTCGTAGACCTGGATCATCGCAACCGAGCCGCCGGCCATCACGAGAATGACGGTGAGCCACTTCTCCGGCGCCAGGAAGCCGATCGCTCTCAGGTAGACGCGGGTCAGGCTCATGCGGGGAGGGACCTTAGGGTAGGTGATCGAGGCGGGAGGGGAGGGCGGGCAGTTGCACAGCTTGGCTGATTCGGCGATTTACCCCAAATGGGCGCCTCGGAAAAGGCAAGTGCGCGGCGTGCATTGCAACAGTTCTTTCGTTGCGGCGTTGTCGGCACACCTCACCGCGACGCCTCACCGCGATGCCCGGCGCATATCGGCGGAGTACCCGTCGGGTGCGGAAGGCGGACGCTTCGGCGCGCTCCAGCTTCCAGATAGCGGGCGGAAGATGAACCGGACCCGAACCTTGCCGGCGGGAACGGCCACGGCGCGGAAGATCGCGTTGGCGCGCACGGAAGGGCCGGTGTTGCGGCCGTCGATCTCGACTTCCCAGCGGGGGTGCCACGTGTCGTTCAGCACGACCCATCCGCCTTGCGGGCTTTCCGCTTCGATCACCACTTCGTTGTTGGCGTAGGAGAGCAGCCGGGCCTTGCCGGGGGCGAGCAGCGGCGGCAGCGTGCCGGGAACCCGAGGCGGGGGGATGACGGCGTCGTCGACGAGAACCGTTTCGGCCGGATCGACGTCGGGCCAGACGCCCGACGCGATGAGCTGATCGAGATTGTAGGGCAGGGCACGGCGGGCGAACATCACGCGCGGCATGGCGTTCTTGTTCTCGTAGACGTAGCCGTCCTTGGTGCGGGCGACGAGGGGGAACGCGTCCTTCGGCAATCGCTTGTCCAATTGCTCGATCGGCACGCCGGTTGCGATCCAGCGCAGACCCAGCATATCGGAAAGGCGCGAGCGGTAGGAGGGCATCAACGCGGAGAAGCGGCGCTGATCGGGCATGCCGGAGTGATCCTCCGCGCCGGTGGCGTCGGTGTAGATGCCGAGGCGGATCGGGTTGTAGCCGAGGGTGTTTTCGAGGCCGTGCGTCAGGCTGGCATTGGGCCAGTTGAAGCCGAGGCCAGCCAGTTCGACGCGATCGCGGCGGGTGTCGGTGCGGCCTTCGGCGGTGAGGCGCTTCAGCAGGGCGACGATTTCGTTCTTCGTGTCGGGCTCGAGCATCTCGACCATGTCCGGCGGCAGTCCGGATGCGCCGTTGGGGCCGTTGTTCCAGGCGAGATCGGCGGCGACCGCTCCGCCGAGGACCGCGAGCGCCGCGATCGGTCTGATGGTGCGCAGGTAGGCGGCTGCGGTGAGGCCTGCTGCTGCGACGACGAACGAGGCGACTGCCCATAGGAGAGGTACGGTGGCGAAGGCGACGCGGTCCATCATGCGTGCGACGGCGAGGCACGCGAGAAGCATCATGACGATCGCGCCGGCAGTGATGGCGCCGTGCAGCCAGCTTCTATCGCCGCAAGGTGTGCCGATGATGCGATGCAGCGTGTAGCCGGCGAGGATCGAGCCGAGGCAGCCGATCATGAAGACCGCATCGGCCGGGCGGCGGTAGAGGCTGACGCCGGGGACGAGTTCATAGGCGGCGCGGAAGAATGGCGTGTACCAGCCGAGCGCGTAGAGCAGCATCACGGCGAACGCGATCGTGAAGAAGCGGATTTCGCGCTTCCACAGGTCGCCGCGCACGACGCCAGCGATCAGCAAGGCGACGGGAAGTGCGCCGATGTAGCTCTGTCCGACGTTCTGCGCGGTGAAGAGGTCGGTGCCTGGCCAATGGTAGCTCGGCGGTCCCCAGAAGTCGGCCATCGGTCCCGCGGCGCCATAGAGGTGCGGGCTGAATGCGGTCAGCAGGAGGGTCGGGTGCAGCGAGCCGCGTCCGGCGCCGATGAAGTCGATCTCGGGGCGGTTCGATTGTCCGGCGAGCAAGGCCGTCAGTACGACGGGGACTAAAGCGACGATCATGCCGCCTGCGGCACCGGCTGCGAGGGGTTGCAGGCTGTCGAGCACGGCTTGTTTCGGATCTGGCCGGCTGGCGATCCATGTGATGACCCAAGCGGCCAGCATGTAGACGACGAGCAACGAGATCTGGTCGCGGCCGCAGACGATGAAGCCGGCGGTGATACCTGCAGCGAGGCCCCAGCCTTTCGAGTCGCGTTCGAGGGCGCGGCGCAGGAAGACGATGGCGAACGGCAGGTATGCGAGGCCCATGACGGGGCCGTAGTGCTGGAGCCGCCAGGCCATCGCCGCGCCGAACGAATAGCCGAATGCCGCGACGAGGCCACCGGCGGGATGCCAGCCCATTTCGCGAAACAGCCAGATTACACCGAGCCCCGCGCCGAGCAGGCACAGCAGCACCGTGACGTCGGCGGCGTGGCTGCCGGGCGTCGGGTTCAGGAGCGCGAGCATCAGCATCGGCGGCGAGAAGATCTGCGATTGCGGATCGGCGATTTGCGGGTGGCCGCCGAAGACGTTCG
>CAMDMH010000378.1 GCA_945901835.1 Devosia equisanguinis
TTCCTTTTCAGCAGCACATCGCAGAACCCGCCGGTGGACGCGCCGACATCGAGCGCCACCACGCCGCCAGGATCGAACCCGAACGCCTCCAGGGCTGCCGCCAGCTTCAGTCCACCGCGCGAGACATAGGGCTGCGCACCTTCCTGAACATGGATAACGGCTCTATCACCGACCATTTGCGCCGCCTTGGTTGTCGTGGCCCCATCGACCGTGACACAGCCGCGCTTGATCATATCCCGAGCCTGCGAACGCGTCGGCGCAAGCCCGCGCTCGACGAGGGCCCCGTCCAAACGCAGCTTTTCTGAACGCAGCTTGTCCAGCCCCAGCTTTTCGCGCGTGACGTTGATCATCGCCCTCATCTCTCCAGGCCCCATGTAGCGCAGGCAGCCGCCGATGTGCGACACCTAATCTCAACGAACTTAAGGCCACGCAGTTTCGAGCAGATCATGAGCGCAGCGGAGAACCCGGCAACATCGAGCGGCGCGCCTCGCGCTGCGGGCGACTTGCGTTCGCAAACGCCTGTCGAATGGCTGATAAGCGATTGCCTGGTCGACTACGAGGAAGCTGTCCGCTTCATGCAGGCCCGCGCCGAAGCGATCGCCGACGGCACCGCGCGCGAGTTGATCTGGCTTCTGGAGCACCCACCGCTCTACACGGCCGGCACCAGCGCCGACTTCGCCGACCTCCTCGCGCCCGACCGCTTTCCCGTCCACCGGACGGGCCGCGGCGGTCAGTTCACCTATCACGGCCCCGGCCAGCGCATCGCCTACGTGATGCTCGACCTCAACCGCCGCGGCAAAGACGTGCGCGCTTTCGTTGCCGCACTCGAAGGATGGATCATCGACACGCTCGACCGCTTCAACGTGCAGGGCGAAGTGAGAGGCGACCGCGTCGGCGTCTGGGTGCGACGGCCGCATCGCGCACCCGATGCCGAGGACAAGATCGCCGCGCTCGGCATCCGCCTGAAGCGCTGGGTCAGCATGCACGGCTTGTCGATCAACGTGGCACCCGAACTCGAGCACTTCACCGGCATCGTGCCTTGCGGGATCTCGACCTACGGCGTGACCAGCCTCGCGGACCTAGGATTGATCGTCAGCATGGCCGAGGTAGACATGGCTCTAGCCGATGCTTTCGAAGACCGATTCGGCCCTGTCGCGCGCTGAACGCCGGCGACTCGAAGAGACGCTAACTGCCTACACAAACTAAAAAAAACACCCAGCTGCCGCTCTCGCGACAGCCAGGTGCTGATCTCGACATCCGTAACCTCTACTTCTTGATTGACGGCCCTGCACCCTCGCCTGCCTTGCCGTTTCCGGCTGGCGGTTCTGCTGGAGCATCAGGACCATCGTAGTAGAGATTACCGTCCTCGATGAAGACGACCTCGTTCCCCTCGAGCTCGTACTCTTCTTCGTCGCTGTCATTCAGGCGGATGACACAACCCTTGAGGCAGACATTCTCGATTTGAGCTTCCGGCTTCAGAACTTGATCCTGAGATCGGGAGCCTTCGACAATGGTGATCTTGTGGTCGTGGTCGTCGCGATTGATGACGGTCAACGCAAGAGCAGCGTTTGAACATGTCAAAGCTGCACTGAGACAAACCGCGAGAAACCGAACGCGCATCACGGTCATCTTCGTAAGGACCCCGTCAGATTACTTCTTCTTCTTTGCTGCTACCTTCTTGGCAGGAGCCTTGGCCTTCTTCGCAGCCGGCTTAGCGGTCTTAGCCTTCATGGTCCACGTCCTTCTTTTGTCGTTGCTCCATTGGAGAGGAGCTTGCTGAGTCCCGATTCACTAGAATCGAGACGAATGTAATCTGGTAAGAAACAATTCGTACCGCAAACGGAAATTTCCGGTCTTCACTATCGAAGAGTTCGATAGATGGCCCAAAAATGCTGTTTTCAGTGGATAACTACGCGCCGATGAAGGCGCGCCACACCACTCATGAACATCACGCTCGCCACTTCTCGCTGCCAACGGATCACAGCCGAATGGACATAAATCTCGCTCGAACGTTCCTGATGGTGGCCGAGACAGGCAGCTTCATCGATGCCGCGCGCAGGCTCAACATCACTCAATCGACCGTCTCTGCACGCATCAAGGGTCTCGAGTCCGAGCTCGGCCGGTCCCTGTTCGATCGATCCAAAGTCGGAGCGAGGCTGACCACCGAAGGCGAGCAGTTCCGTCGACATGCCTTGGCCCTCGTCCGCGTCTGGCAACATGCGCAAATGGAGATCGGGCTGACGGAAAGCCATCGCGACCACCTCGCCGTCGGCGCGCCGTCCGGTCTTTGGAATGGCTTCCTCCTCCGCTGGGTATCGTGGCTGAGGAAATCGTTGCCCGACATCGCCGTCTCCGCGACGTCCGGCCAGACGCCGGTCCTCACGCAGCGATTGCTCGAAGGGACACTCGATCTCGCGGTGATGTACCGGCCCGTCCCGCCTCCGGGACTGACGCTGGAGCACCTCTTCGACGAGGAGATCGTGCTCTTCAGCGGCCCACGCACCCCGCCCCGCCGGCTCCCTGCCGACTACACCGCGCTGAACTGGGGCCCAGAGTTCGAGTTCGACCACGCTACCGCTTTCGCCGAGCACCGCACGCCGGGTCTGCGGCTGGACGTCGGATCGGGTGGCTTCGACTACCTCGTCGCCCATGAGCTCTCAGGCTACGCGCCGCTCCGCCTTCTCAGGCCGCATCTGAGCCGGGGGCGCGTGAAGCTCGCGCGGCGCGCGCGCCGCTTCGTCTATCCCGTTTACATGGTCTATCCCGAGGATCGCGACGAGGAGGCATTCCAACCGATCCTCGAAGGTCTGCGCCGCGACGCCAAGCGCGTACACGAACTCGTCGCCGAGTAGCGGACAACCGTCAAATGAGCGCGTGAGTGTGGCGAGGCTCTCAATACCCCAGCGCGCAGCCGTCCTTGCGATGGTCCGACGCCCCGATAAGCACGCCGTTCTCACGATCGATCAGAACGCTTTGACCTCCGCCCCACGGCTCTGATCGCCGCTCGACTTTATGTCCGAGTTCAGTGAGACCGGCACGCACCGCGACCGGCACGCCATCCTCGACGCCGACGACACCGGCTTCGACGAAAGCGCGAGGAAAATCGAGCGCCTGCTGCGGGTCCATCCCGTAGTCGACCATGTTCGTCACCACGAACACGTGCCCGAGCGGCTGGAATGCCGCGCCCATCACGCCGAACGGCATGTGCGGCAAGCCATCTTTCATCGCCATCGCCGGCACCAGCGTGTGCAGCGGCCGCTTGCCCGGCGCGATCGCATTGGGATGCCCCGCTTCGAGCGTGAAACCGACACCGCGGCAATGGAAATTGATGCCGGTCGTTTCCGTCACGATCCCGCAGCCCCACTGTGCGAACAGCGAGTTGATGAACGACACCGCGAGCCCATCGCGATCGACGACCGTCAGATAGACAGTGTCGGTCCCGCCCGGCTTCATTACAGGCGCGAGGTCCGGCGTCCGCCGCTTCCGGTCGATTTGCCGCGCGAGCTTCGCGATCGTGTCGTCGGCCAGCATGTGCGCAACGGGCACGTCGGAGAGATCCGGATCGGCGACGAACTGATCGCGCATCGCATAAGCGAGCCGCGCCGCCTCCATCAGAACGTGGAATCGCTCCACCCCGAGCGGATCGGTGCCGATCGAGCCCAGCCGCTCCAGCATCTTGAGCACGATCAACGCGACGATACCCTGGTTGCTGGGCGGCAACTCCAGAATGTCGAGCCCACCGTAGCGCGTTGAGATCGGTTCGACCCAGTTCGACCGCTGCGCCGCAAAGTCCGCCAGCGTGTGCAGGCCGCCAGCCTCGCGCAGCGTCGCCACCATGTCCTCGGCGATCTCGCCGGTATAGAAAGCATCGCGGTCATCGCGCGCGATCGCCCGCAAGGTTCGTGCAAGCGCGGGGCTGCGCATGACTTCGCCGACGAGAGGCGCACGCCCATCGATCAGCAAATGCTTTCGCGCACCTGCATGCAAAGACAGCTTCGGCACGCCATTGGCCCAGTCGGTCGCCACGCGCGGCGCCACCGCCCATCCTGCCTCGGCGATCTCGATCGCAGGCCCAAGCAGATCACCGAGCGGCAATCGCCCATGCGATTTGTTGAGCGTCGCCCACCCGTCGACCGCCCCCGGTACGGTCACGGCATGTGCAGTCGTCGGCGAGATCACCGAGATACCCCGGCCCGCGTACCACTCTTGTGTTGCGGCCCCCGGTGCGCGCCCCGCAGCGCTCAACGCCACCGGCTTCTCGCCGGGCCGCGCGATCAGCGCGAAGCAATCGCCGCCGATGCCGGTCATGTGTGGCTCGACCACACCGAGAACTGCGACGGCAGCGATGGCCGCGTCGACCGCATTGCCGCCGCGCTTCAGCGTCTCGATCGCCGTCAGGCTCGCCAGCGGATGCGACGTCGCGCACATGCCGTTGCGGGCGTAGACGGGCGACCGCCCGGGAAGCTGGAAGTTGCGCATGAACAATGCTCTTGAGCCACTTGCAAAATAGTCCCAGCGCGCCGGATTTCTCGTCCTGAGGAGGGATGAGGCGAGGCGTCTCGCCGCGAGTCAGACGTGGTGGTTCTGC
>CAMDMH010000379.1 GCA_945901835.1 Devosia equisanguinis
CACTCCATTCGTAGGGCGGGTTAGCCGCGCAACTTCGCGCTGCACAACCCGCCGTTCCCATTCCAAGTGAGCGGCCTCACCGAGCCGTCGATCTCAAGCCTTGAGCCGGGGCACCAGCCGCAATGCATTGCCGCGCTCGACAGCCGCGAGTTCGGCCCCCGAGAACGCAGCCTGCGCGCCCTTCGTGTGATCGAGCCCCGTGCGATAGGGATAGTCCGTGCCATAGACGATCTGCGAAACCGGCACGAGCTTCGCCAGCGCCTGCAACGTACCGGCGCCCGATACCTGCGCCGTATCGTAGTAGAAGCTGTTGAGATGTCCCTGGACATCCTCACGCGAAAACTTGCCCTTGTAGACGCTGTTCGGCATCTGGATGAGGAACCGCTCCGCGAACGCTGTCAACGCACCGCCGCCGTGGCTCCAGATCCACTTGATGTCGCCATATGTCTTCGCACGCCCGGTGAAGATGAGCTGCGCCAGCGAACGCGTCGTATCCGTGCCGTACTCGATTGCCGAGTCGGGGATTTCAGGCTGGATGTTCAAGCAGCAGTTGGCGCCCGTGGGATGTGTATAGACGGTCGCCTTGCGCCGGTTGAGTTCCGCCCAAACCGGATCGAAATGCTTGTCGCCGAGCCACTTGTCCCCATAGCTCGTCATGATGCCGACGCCGTCGACCTTCAGAGTATCGAACGCATACTCGATCGCCTTCAGGCTTTCGTCGACATACGGCAGCGGCAGCATCGCGAACGTGCCGAACCGGCCCTTGTGATCGCTCTCGAGCTTCTTCGCCCACTCGTTGGACTCGCGCGAAACCTTGGCCGCCGTATCCTTGTCGAGGAAGCCGAGCTGCGGCGTCGTCGGCGATGTCAGCGACGTCGCAATGCCCGCCTTGTCCATATCGTCGAGCGATTTCTGCACCGACCAGTTGGCGAGCGGCGGATTGTCCTTCTTGGCCTTCTTCACCTCCGCGAGCCAGACAGGAGGCGTCACGTGATGATGAACGTCGATGCGATGCGCGGAACTCTGCGCGATGCTGCGCCCGCCGATCCCGACCCCCGCCACGCCAATCGCCCCGAGCGCCGCAGTCCCCGTCAACAGTCCCCGCCGGCTGAGCACGACCGGTCCCCCGGCGTCATGCCCACACCCGCAGGCGCTGTGATGAATGAGATGCTCGCCCGACTTCTGGCTCGGCTTCATGAGTGTGTCCTCCCGTTCCCTGACGTCCTCGCCGGACGCCGTCGTTGCGACGCCGTGTGTCAGGGTCGTTGCAGACTATCGCCTCGCCATCGCTTCGTCGAAATGAAAAATTGCTCCAAGCCCAAACCGGCGAGTAACTCCCCGCTCACGAGGACTATCGAAACATCCGGCTGGTGGCATATATTGGCGACATGAAAAGCAGCGGGCGGGTAGCTGCGATAGCAGCCGAATTGACGGAATCCTTTGAAGTCCTGGGCGGCTCACCTCGACGCGGCCTCGTGATCCTGTGCGACCACGCCTCGAACGCGTTGCCGCAAGGCTACGGCACCCTCGGCCTGCCCCCCGCCGAATTGCAGCGGCACATCGCCTGGGATATCGGCGCAGCCGCCGTCACCCGGCACTTGAGCGCCGCCCTCGACGCTCCCGCAGTCATGACCCGCGTTTCCCGTCTGCTGATCGACGTCAACCGCGGCGAGGACGACCCGACGCTCATCATGCGCCTCTCGGACGGCGCCATCATCCCGGGCAACCGCCATCTCGACGAAGCCGAGCGCGAGGCCCGGATCTCGCGCTGGTATCGCCCCTACGACGACGCCATCAAGCGAACCGTGTCCAAGGTTGCAACCACCGGCCGCCCTCCGGTCCTCTTCGCCATCCATAGCTTCACCGAGAACTGGAAGGGCGTGCCCCGCCCCTGGCACGTCGGCGTCCTTTGGGAACGCGACCGGCGCATCGCGATGCCCCTCCTGGACGCTCTGCGCCGCGAAGGCGACCTCGTCGTCGGCGACAACGAGCCCTACCCCGGCCAGTACGAGGGCGATACGCTGTGGCGGCACGCAACCAAGGATGGGCTCCCCTTCTGCAGCATCGAGATCCGCCAGGACCTGATCGCCGACGAGGCCGGCCAGACCGCCTGGGGCAACCGCATCGCGCGGATTTTGACCGAGGTACTCGAAGCTCACATGACATCGGCGACCTGACCACCCATATTTCGATGATCGCTTTTCCTCGCCCAGCAGGAGACACCCATGGCCGACATCGACGACAAGACCCGCACCGAACTCGAGGCCGCCGCCTACCGTAAGCTCGTCGAGCACCTGCGCAAGCGCACCGATGTCCAGAACATCGACCTCATGAATCTCGCCGGCTTCTGCCGCAACTGCCTCGCCAACTGGTTCCAGGAAGCCGCCAACGAGAAGGGCAATTCGCTGTCTAAGGACGACGCCCGCGAGATCGTCTACGGCATGCCCTACAAGGAGTGGCAGGCAAAGCACCAGAAGGAAGCGAGCCCGGACAAACTGGCCGCCTACGAGGTCAACAAGCCCAAGCACTGAGGCGATCGCAGCAGCATCGGCCATCGCAAATATGGGGCTAGATGCTCGCTGACGGGCCGATCACGTAGCAATCTGCCACTGAGCGTCGAACTCGGCCCGAACGAGCTTGTAGAAGACACTGTTCGATCGGCACACGAGCGTCGGTCGCTCGTTCGATGCAGGAGCAGCATACCAGTAGGGCGTCACCACCGCCTTCTCGGGCGTGATCGTTGCGATCTGCCGAATGATCGCGCTACCGAGTTTGCGGCATTGCACATTGGGAAACGCCCGCGAAAGCTCCATCCACGCCGCGAACGAGCGTTCGATCTCCTCGGATATCCGAGGCACCAGGCGCTCGGGATCCTGGATGATCTGGCTCAGGCCGGTCCGGTTTGCAGGATCGATCAGAAGCGCCCGGATCGGCAAGCCTTCTGCAGCGCGTCTACCAAGAGCATCGCCGAGAGGCCGATCGCTTTCGCGATGGAACGACATCAGCGAGATGCCCATCAGATCGACCGATGCCGAACTCAGCTGGATCACGTCGGCGTGCTGCTCGTTCCCGAACAGAATGTAGTTCGAGTAGACCGTAAAGCTCTCTCCATCCACGACCTCTTTGGTCGACTCCAGTGCCCCGACGGCCTCGAGACTGCCGAGGTCCTCCAATAGATCGATTGGGATCGAAGTTCTTTTTCCCAGCCGAAGTCCGATGGCTTTGATGAACTCGGATAGCTGCGTCGATGCGATAGACCCACTCCAGCCGACGAAATCGTGAGCTTGAATCCTGGCGAATTCGTCGGGAAGAGTGACGTTCTGCAACAGCGCTGGAAAAAGAACCCCGCGCTCGAGGCCCGTTCGCGCTTTCTCGAGAACCCAGCGCGACATGACGCTTTCCATGCACCAGAGTGGCACGATGACACGCGCTTCCTGGAGTTCGCGGCGGATCTCGGCCTCGTAGTTCTGGCCCGCTTCGAGGCCACGGTCCCACCACACCGAAAGGTCGTGCACGCGCAACGCCGTCGCCAATCGCCTGACGATCGCGCGCCGGGACGGCGTGTTGCGATAGGAAATGAAGACATCCGCCATGCTACCGCTCCCAACACATTTCCGAGCTTCTCGCATTCGGAGCGTGGAGCCTACCCAGCCTCGCCACGCACGGTCACGAACTCAGATCAGATCTTCGTCGGAAATCGCACCGACCCTGGCGGCGAGCAACGCTTGGCGTTCCGCGATCCGGTCGTTGCCGGCCGCACGCAGCTTTCGGGCGACTTCGGGCGCCAGATGCTCGAGCCGCCGGAAGTCTTCCTTGTAGAGCTTCAACAACCGGCACCGCCCGACCGTGCTGAACGAGCCATAGTGCTTGTCGTCTCCCAACATCGCGGCGAGCCCGAAGAACTCGCCGGTGGCGTAATCGCGCTCGAGCACGTCACAAGTGAAATGGACCTGACCGCTGGCGATAAAATACATCGCGCCACCCGGCGAGCCACGCGCGATCACTTCGGTTCGCGGCGGCAAATTGTGGGAGTGGAACAGCGGAATGATCTCCGCCACCTGGAACGCGTCGAGCTCGGCAAGCACAGGCACGCGCGACATCAACGACCAGTTCACGACGAAATCACGCCGGCCCACCTCCTGCGCGAAACCCGTCGAGATGATCGCAACCGGCAATGCCAGGATGCATAGGCCGACGACCATCACCAGGCCGCCGAACACCCTGCCCAAGGATGTGATCGGAACGACATCGCCATAACCGACAGTGGTGAGCGTCGTGATCGCCCACCAGGCGCTGTCGGGAACGCTGCCGAACTTCTCCGGTTGAACGTCGGCCTCGAGGAAATGCATGCCGGTCGCCGCAAAGATCACGGCCGCGCAGAGCAGGTAAGTAGCCGCCATCAGGACGCGGCGTTCGCCATAGATCACGCAGCCGAGCGTATGCATCGCCGGTGAATAGCGCGTCAGTCGCAACAGCCGCATCACCCGCAGCAGCCGGACGACCCGAAGGTCGAGACCGAACATCTGATGCAGATAGAACGGAAGGATCGCGACGAGATCGATCAGCAGATAGGGCCTGCGC
>CAMDMH010000380.1 GCA_945901835.1 Devosia equisanguinis
CAGCACCGCGGGTGTTCGATCCCGCCGGATCTCGAGTGGCACCGTCATCCAGACCTCCATCGAATCAATGGAGATATGGAATCACGATCTGGCGATCAGCGGAATCGCACCCACGCAACACGAGTCGAGATTATGAACCGACGGTATCAAATCACAAATGCCGGCCGGCACCGAGGTCGACATCTTCTACGATCGCAGCGATCTCATCGGCAATGCCGTCTGGACCGTGCAGAAGGTGCTGCTGGAGGCCATCGTTCTCGTGCTGATCCTACTGCTGCTCTTCCTCGGCAATCTGAGGGCGGCACTCGTCGTCGCCATGATCCTGCCTTTGGCGGTTCTGGCCACTTTCGGAATCATGAAGGTGTACGGACTGACAGCCAACATCATGTCCCTCGGCGGTCTCGCGATTGCGATTGGCCTGCTGGTCGACTGCGCCGTGGTTATTGCCGAGAATGTCGAGCACCGGCTTGGTCATCTCCAGAACCCAGATCTGAAGACGCGGTTGCGCGTGACGCGCGATGCCGTAAAGGAGGTCGCCACACCACTCATCTCTGGCGTCGCCATCATCATCACCGTGTTCACGCCGCTGCTCTCGCTGCAGGGGCTCGAGGGCAGGCTTTTCGGTCCTGTCGCGTTGACTATCGGATTTGCGTTGGCGTCAGCCCTGCTTCTATCGCTGACCGTAGTACCCGCTGTTTCAGCGAGCATACTCAAAGCCGGGGTCGAGCATCAGCCGTGGCTCGTTCGCCGGATGCATGGCTTCTATGATCCAGTGCTGGAGCGCGTGATCAGCCGGCCATTGCTTGTCGTAGTTCCCCTTGTCGTGAGCGTCCTGGTGACGGTCGCGGTCTATCCTCGGATCGGCTCCACCTTTCTGCCCGGAATGGACGAGGGGACGACGGTCGTCACGGTGCGCAAACATCCCACGATCTCTGTGGAAGAGACCGCGCAGGCGGATTTGAGAATCCAACGCCACTTGCTGGAGCGCGTCCCCGAGATACGCAGGATCATCGCGCGTGCCGGCGCTGACGAGCTTGGGCTCGACCCTGTGGGTCTCAACGAATCCGACATGTTCTTCACCCTGAAGCCGCAGGCGGAATGGCGCAAGGCCGACAAGGTCTGGCTGATGGATCAGATCCGTAGCGCACTCAGTGAGGTGCCGGGCATCTCGTTCTCGTTCGCGCAGCCGATCGACATGCGGGTGCAGGAGATGATCATCGGTGCCCGTGGCGATGTCGTGGTGAAAGTTTTCGGCGAGGACATCACTCAACTCAATCGCATCGCGACGGCCATCGCAGGGGAGATCAAGAAGGTTCCAGGAGCGTCCGACGTTTTTGCCTTGCGCAATGAGGGTATGCGGTATTTGACCGTAGCCGTTGATCGCAACAAAGCGGGCCGCTTCGGGCTCAACGCGGTCGATGTGCAGGATACCATTCGCGTCTGGGTCGACGGTCGCCAGATCGGCATCGTACTGGGAGGGACGCGACGCACTCCGCTTTTGATCCGAGGTGAGGCCGACCTGAGGGGCTCGGCGGCGGCCCTCGCGCGCGTCCCGGTGGTCCTGCCAACGGGTGGCAACGTGGAGCTTGCGCAGATCGCGGACATTCGTGTCGAGGATGGTCCGATCCAGGTCATCCGCGAAGACGGTCAGCGCTTTGCAACGGTGCTCGCCAACGTGCGAGGGCGCGATCTCGTCGGATTCGTCAATGACGCCAAAGCCGCTGTTGCAGCGACCGTGCCCGTTCCTTCCGGCTACGTGTTCAATTGGGGCGGGCAGTTCGAGAACCAACAACGCGCGTCCGCTCGATTGGCCATCGTGGTGCCGATCGCGCTAGCGGCAATCTTCCTGCTGCTGTATCTGACCTTCGGCTCCGTTCGTCAGGCGACTCTCGTGTTCTGCAACGTGCCATTCGCCGCGATCGGCGGCGTGATCGCATTGTGGGCCTCTGGTGAATTGCTTTCCGTTCCTGCGTCGGTTGGCTTCATCGCGCTGATCGGTATTGCCGTACTCAACGGCGTCGTATTGATTTCCTGCATCAACGAGATATTAGAAGATGAGACGACGACCTTCAGGGGAGCCGTCATCGAAGACACCAAGCGCCGGCTGCGCCCTGTGATGCTCACCGCGACCATCGCCGCACTCGGCCTTGTCCCGTTTCTCTTCGCCACGGGGCCAGGTGCCGAGATCCAGCGACCACTCGCCATCGTCGTGATCGGCGGCCTCATCAGCGCAACCGCCCTCACTTTGCTGCTCCTGCCGATCCTTTATGATCGATTCGCCGTTTCGAGCTCGTCGCGTCGTCTGATCGACGAGAGAGAGCAGAACAAGGATTGGGGTGATGGCACCGCAGAGCCGGCTTCGGCTGGCGGCATCAATCAATCCAGCTTGTTGGCGAGGATCACAGAAAATGCAGCGGCAGCTCGACGGAGTGTGTGGCACGCCCTATCGCGACGCGTGCGGTCTTCGAAACGGAGCGAAGAAGGAAAAGTCCCCATCCCCTGAGGTCGAAGGCCGCACACTTCTCGTACCGCACTTTACCCAGTCCACACCAACGGCACCAATTCGCCGTGGGGGAGATGTGATCGATGATTGAGCTGGCGACCTCGAACTTACTGTCCCCGATGGTGTTGTTCTTCGTATTGGGGCTATCTGCGTCGCTGGCGAGATCCGACCACAGCATTCCCGAAGCGATCGCCAAGGGCATGTCACTATATTTGATGATGGCCATCGGCTTCAAGGGCGGTGCCGGCGTTGCCGCCCACGGCGTCGATCGGACGCTGGTGCTGTCAATTGTTGCTGGACTTGTCCTCAGCGCTTCGATTCCTGTCGTTGCGTTTCGGCTGCTCACTGGAGCAACGGCGCTATCGCGTGTCGACGCCGCGGCTGTCGCTGCACACTACGGCTCGATTTCCATCGTGACGTTTCTTGCTGCCATGCAGGCTCTGGACACTACTGGCGTGCGCTACGAAAGCTACATGGTCGCAGTTGCAGCCGCGATGGAAACGCCAGCAATCATCGTCGGGCTATGGCTGGCGAGAAATGGAGCCACTCAGCTGGGGCGCGGTACCTTCCGCGAGGTGGCGCTCAACGGCTCGATCGTGGTCCTCGTAGGCTCGTTCGCCATCGGTTGGATAACGGGTCCCGAAGGATTGAAGTCGATCGCAGCATTCATCGTCGATCCTTTCAAGGGCGTCCTCTGCCTGTTCCTGCTCGATATGGGTGTCGTCGCCGGACGCGGCTTGCGGGAAGGCCGCCGCAGCCTTTCGAGTGGCTTGATCGCATTCGGGATCTACATGCCGTTGATCGGTGCCTGCCTAGGCATCGCTGCAGCACGGATTGTGGGTCTTTCACAAGGTGGCACAGCACTGATGATGACGCTTTGCGCCAGCGCCTCGTACATCGCCGTGCCGGCTGCGCTAAGACTTGCCCTGCCCGAAGCCAAGCCGTCGATCTATCTTCCGCTTTCACTCGGCGTGACGTTCCCTTTCAACATCACCATCGGAATACCGCTCTACATCTACATGGCTTCACTGTTTCCCTGAGGCACCGTTATGAAGACACATCCCAAGAAGCGTATCGAGATCATGGTCGAGGCGCCCTTGGTTGCCAGGGTTCTCGCTCTGCTCGATGAGCAGAACGTCAGCGGCTACACCGTTTTGCCGGCAATCGCCGGCCGAGGCAGGAGCGGGAGTTGGCACCGAGACGGCCTTGTCGGTCAGGCAGGCGCCGTTGTTCAGATCTTCTGTGTCGTCGACGACAGCCGGGTCGACGAGGTGCTGGAACCATTGTTCAAGCTCGTTTCACGCCAGATCGGAATCGTCTGTGTCAGCGACGTCCAAGTGATCCGGCCGGATCACTTCTGAAGCATCTCGATCGACCGCACCCCGATGCAGTTCTGTGTCGATGCGATTGGATAGCTCAATTCTCTGGAGCGCGAAAAAAACCGGTCGCGCGCCGCCATGCAGACGCACTCCGTGGCAATCTGGCCTCGGCCCCCAATACAGGGCACGAGCTGAAAATCGCACCCCATCGGCCTCGACAGCACAACCCTCATCTGCGGACGTGATGCCCAACGTCTTACGAATAGAGCCGGGGTGGTGGGGACACGCTTGCTCTTGGCCTCGACCCGAGGGTCGCCCAATCGGGTCGATCGTTGTGAAGCATGGGCCAAGGCCCAGCCGCAGAGCGAATTCAGCGCATAAAGTCGCAGCGGGCGCTACTGCCATCCGCCACATACGAATATTCAGGGATGCCGCCAGTGCCCGTGCCCGTTCAGTCCGGCAGCGATCCGGCCGTTGGGCCGCAGCCGCCGGGCAGATAGACTTATCTTGAACTTTCGGATGCCGTGCGCCGGGAGGCTGTTCGTACTTCCCGCAGACCAGACGAGAAAAGCCACCCCGCGACCTGTGGACAGTCCGGCTGGCCCCCAGCGACGCTCCTTGCTATACGGGCGTGTTTGGGGCCCGCCGGATCGGTTCCCCGCTTCGATAGGATCACGACGATGGCGAATGTGGTGGTTGTCGGCGCCCAGTGGGGCGACGAGGGCAAAGGCAAGATCGTGGACTGGCTG
>CAMDMH010000381.1 GCA_945901835.1 Devosia equisanguinis
CGGAATGCGGAGTGCGACGTGGCCGGTGCCGGCCAACTCCTTGATCAGTGCGTCCGCGCGATCGGCGCCGCGGTTGTAGCCGACCACGATCTTCGCACCTGCAGCCGCGAGACGGCGCGCCACCGCGGCGCCGATGCCGCTGCTGGCGCCGGTGATGACCGCGACCTTCCCGGTGAGATCGTAGATGCCCTGTCCACCCGTGCGCAGTCCGGTCATGTCATTCCACTCCCGCGTGTTTCAAGCGTCGTTAGGTTCGACCGCGCCTCGACGGGGCGACTTGCCCCATCCGATAACATTTGCCTCATCATCGAGGTAGTGGCGCCGATCAAATCGGCATGGTAGCTGCGCAGACATGATTGAATTGGCAGTGCGATTGCGACGTGGCATGACGACGGCGATGACTGAAAACTCCGGCAGCCGAAGATCCTGGCGCAACAGTAGCTGGCTCGTGGCCTCCCTCGCATTCGTCGGTGTCGGCCTGCTGCTGGCCGCTCGGCCGTTCATCGCGCAGATGGCGCCCAACCCCGCGACGCCAAAGCCCGAGACTGTAGATGTCGAGATCGGCAACATCGGGCCGGGCCAGCATGTCACCGTCGCCTGGCGCGGCTTGCCTGTCATCGTCATGCGTCGCACGAGCGCCGAAATGACTGCATCGCGCGAGGTGCCGATCGATGTCCTGGTCGATCGCTTTGCCAGGAACGAGGGGCTCCCCGCCGATTCTACCGCCACGGACATCAATCGCGTCCAGTCCGCGAACCCGCAATGGCTGGTGCTGATCGGCGTCAACCCGCACTCCGGCTGCCGGCTGCGGGTCGTCGGTGCGGATGACCGGTTCAACGACGAGACGTTCCTTTGCCCTTGCGACGGCTCGCGCTTCGATGCGCTTGGACGCGTCCGCTCGGGGCCGGCCCGAACCAATCTGCGCGTGCCGGCCTCTCGGCTCGTGAACCCCAACCGACTGCGGATCGGTTGAGCCTCAAAGCTTCATCTGATGGCCGTCCTCCACCTTGGCTTCCGGACCGCCCTTCTGGCCTTCTTCCTTGTAGGTGGTGCCTTTCGACGCGCCGTCCTCGAATACGGTGAGGCTCGGCGTGGTGCCGGGCAGGCCGAGATCGGCCCAGCGCTCCGACAGCTTGTCGTAGACTTCCTTGCGCAATGTCGTGCGCACGGAGAACGTGTTGAGATAGCGGTGGTCCTTGCACGCGTTGATCAACACGCGTGATCCGTAGGGCCTAGCCTCCGGCGGGTTCTTCGACGGATCGAGCGGCGTCGACCAGGAGTTGCGCTGGATGTCGATGTCGTCGACCGGCGAGCAGCGCGTGGACATCGCCCAGATCACCTGATCGGTGTCGGTGGGATCGACGTCATGATCCACCACCACGATGAACTTCGTGTAGTAGGCCGACCCGGGCATACTGGAGGCCAGCGCCAGCACCTGTGTGACATGGCCCGCGTACTTCTGCTCAAGCGACACCACCACCATGCCGAAGCCGCCGGCGGCTGCCGGGTGCGAATAGACGCCGTGGATGCCGGGCACGCCGAGCTTGTCGAAGTCATCCCAGATCTTGGCTGATCGAATGATCGAGAAGAAGCCGCTCTGCTCACAGCTGGGATAGTCCGCCATGAGCGCATTGGTGAGGACGGGATCGTTGCGGAAGTGCACTGCCTTGATCTCGACCAGCGGGCAGCGGTCCTCGGGCTTGCCATAATAGCCGGTAAACTCACCGAACGGGCCTTCACCCTTCATAGAGTTCGGGTTCAGCACGCCCTCCACGACGATCTCGGCGTTGGCGGGGATGAGCAGGTCCGTGACCTTGCCCTTCACGACCGGGATCGGTTCGCCCTTGATGCCGCCCGCGTACTCGTATTCCGAGACGGTCTTGGGGAACGACTGCGAGCCCACCAACATGAACAGGGGATCGACGCCCCAGCAGGCCGCGACCTCGATCGGCTTGCCAGCATCCCAAGCCTTCTGGATGTGCAGCCGCGCGTCCTTGCCGGGAGACAGATAGAGACCGCAGCTGTTCTTGCCTTGGATCATCATCCGGTAGGTGCCGACGTTGAGATAGCCGGTCTCGGGATCCTTGGTGATGACGCAATCGGCGGTGCCGGCATAGCGTCCACCATCGCGCGGCCAGTGTTTGGGGATCGGCAGCTTCGTCAAATCGATCTGGTCGCCGGTCCAGGTGTTCTCGAAGAACTGCGCATCCTTAGCCGTGACCTCGCGCGGGGGCGTGCGGCGCTTCAGCTTGTCCTTGGTACGGCGGATCAACTCCACCGTCGGGGTGTCCGGATGCTCCTCCAGCGTCACCGCGATGCGGCGCACAGATGGCCCGAGCACGTTCCACAGATGGCGCATGCCGATGCCGTCCCCCCCAAAGCCGATGGTGTTGGAGAACAGCACGGCCTTCGACGGCTTCTGCTTGGCCAGGAGATAGCCGATGCCGCTCATCTCCTCGTCGCGCTCGACGGGCTTCGTCACGCGCACCAGTTCGCCGATCTCCTCGACTCGCTCGAGCCACTCCCGCAGGTCCTGGATCGGGCGATTTCTCTGGGCGGGGGGTATCGTGGACTTGCTGTCGGACATGGGCGGCGGGCCTCCGGGCTGATCTGATGCCTTTGGAAGCGTTGTGGCACGAGCCCGACGCATGAACAATGGAGGGCAGAGAACGTGCCGCAACCTCACGGCACCAGTGTTCTTGGTCACCCTGGCGAAGGCCGGGGCCTAGATCACTTCGCCACCGGGGACGGCTCGATTTTGCAATTCGCCGCTGCGGCCAGCTTCCCTTGCTCGACCTCCCGGTCAGAGGAGCACTAGGCCCCGGCCTGCGCCGGGGTGACGTGCGAATGATGAGTGGGAGCGACTTTCGCAGAAGGCTGGAAGTGTGTAGGTCCGTCCTTCAGCCCGACCAGCAGCCCAACCGCCGAGAGCCGCTCATGAAAGTCTACCTGATGGATCTGCTGCCGTACGGGCAGCACTTCGACGAGTTCAAGGCCGGCCGCTTCATTCCCTATCCGCTGGGCGGACGGCATTGCGACCCCAAGATCGCCGCGCGCACCTACGACGAGCACTTCGCCGTCTGGGAGGAAATGGACAACCTCGGCTTCGACGGCCTTGGCCTCAACGAGCACCACACCACCCCGCACGGGCTGATGGTGTCGCCCAACATGATCGCGGCGGCAGCGGCCCGCACGACGAAGAACCTCGAGTTCCTGATCCTGGGCAACCTCATCCCGCTACACAATCCGCTGCGCATCGCCGAAGAGCTGGCGATGGCGGATTGCCTGAGCCACGGCCGCATCCTGCCGGGCTTCGCTCGCGGCGTGCCGCGCGAGTATCGCGTCTACGACGTGCCGATGGCGGAATCGCGCGCGCGGTTCGACGAGGCCTTGGAGATCATCAAGAAGGCATGGACCGAGGACGTATTCAGCCACGACGGCCGGTTCTGGAAATACAAGGACATCTCGATCTGGCCGCGCCCCGTGCAGCAGCCGCATCCTCCGATGTTCATCCCGTTCACCGGCAGCAAGGAGACGATCGAACTCGCCGGCAAGCTGAACCTCAACGCCGTCATGTCAGCGGGCCACGCTGGTGTAACGCAGGACATCGTCACGTACTTCGGCAAACAACTCGCGGCCAACGGCCATACGCTGCGGCCCGACCAGATGGTGCTGTTCACCGACGCCTACGTCGCCGACAGCGTCGATGCCGCGCTCAGGGAGTACGGCGCGTACTACCTCTATTTCGTGCAAACGCTGTGGCACCACGGCTCCGACCAGTCGAACGAAACGCTCGGCAAGGCCGGCTACGTCAACACCTCCTCGTTCGATTACATCCGCCCGGAGAACCAAGCGTTCGCGCAACTCGACCGCTCGAAGATCCGCCAGATGAACCTGCCCGACGTCGAAAAGCGCGTGAAGGACGGCGGTCTCGCGTTCGGCTCGCCGAAAGAAGTCGCCGACCGCCTGATCGAGATGGCCGAACGCATGGGCGCTAATCGCATCCTGCTCAACCTCAACCTCGGCGCTCTCCCGCACGAGATGTTCCTGGAACAGGTGCGCAGGTTCGGCCGCGAGGTGCTGCCGCGCTTGCAGGCGCATCAGGTGAAGAAGGTGCCCGTCGTCCGTTGATGAAGGAACTGAGGGCGTTCACGGCGGGACCACTCACGGGGGCGTGGCTGCGGAACGCCCCGTCAGGGCTAGCGCCAGCGCGACGCGGCCCTCGGGTGTGCGGGGCTCGATCCGCGGATCGCTTGGCGGCATCGAGGGGCCGAAGTACCGGGCGCGCGCGACCTCGCCTTCCTTGGCGACGATATGATCGGCTTGAGCCAGAAAAACCATGGCCTGCTTCCAGGTCGCATCGTCCTGCATCTTTCCGTCGATCATCACGGCCCCCGTGCCGTCGGGCATCGCGGCGATAATTCTTCGCGCCGACATCAGATCTTTCGGATCGGGCGAGAAAACGCGCCGCGCGATCTCCACCTGTGTCGGGTGCAAGGTCCAGGCGCCATCACAGCCCATGATGGCGGCATTCCGGAATTGCGCCTCGCAGCCGGCGAGATC
>CAMDMH010000382.1 GCA_945901835.1 Devosia equisanguinis
CAACCGATCCGCCTTTCGGCGTTTTGCAAGAGGCTCGTTTGCAATTTATTTTCAGCGCTTCTGCATGACTTCCTGAGAATGGCTACGTTGGTCTTTCTGCGAGTTGGCGCGAGCTATGCATTGCGCACGGGGCACAACATCTGTATAAGCAGCCCATCCCCTACATCATCAACTTATCAGGTTTTGGCGGTCCTCGAGGACCTGCCAGAGCCCGGAGAAAGCCCATGAGCGACCGCAAGCCTCTTATGCCAAAGGCTACCGCAGCCTGGCTGGTCGAAAACAGCGCGTTGACGTTCGAGCAGATCGCCGATTTCTGCCAGATGCATCTGCTCGAGGTGAAGGGCATCGCGGACGGCGACGTCGCGGCGGGCATCAAGGGCATGGATCCGATTTCGTCGGGCCAGCTCAACCGCGAAGAGATCCAGCGCGCAGAGAAGGATCCGTCGCGCAAGCTGAAGCTCGCCGAAGCCAGGTTCGAGCTGCCGCAGATCAAGCCGAAACGCGGGCCGCGCTATACGCCGACGTCGCGCCGTCACGAGCGGCCGAATGCGGTGCTCTGGCTCTTGCGCAACCATCCCGAGCTCAAGGACAGCCAGCTCATGCGGCTGGTCGGCACGACGAAGCCGACGATCCAGCAGATCCGCGACCGGTCGCATTGGAACGCGGCCAACCTCCAGCCGCAGGATCCGGTGACCCTCGGGCTGTGCTCGCAGGTGGACCTCGATGCCGAGGTGAAGAAGTCGGCCAAACGCGTCGTTGCGCCGGTCGATGTTCCCGGAGTTCCCAGCGTAACCGATGTTACGCTGCTGCCGGCGTCGGACACCACCGGTTACATGCCGGGCGGCGCTTCGGCCGCGCACGAACTCGGCGACGACGTCGACAAGGCGCAGGCGGAAAAGCGCAGCGCGAAGGAAGAAGAGGCGCGCGTTCTGGAGCAGCTGCGCGGCCTGACCGGCGAGGCCGGCGAAGAGAAGTCTGACGAGGAAGAGTAACGAGTAGGGCAGTTCCGATTTTCAAGCTGGCCTCTCATACCCTCAAGCGAAAGTTCTGACCCGCAGTGCGGTTCTGAACTTTCGATACGGCGCTCGCGCTGGGCCGCGTTCGCGGCCTCGTCGAGCGGATAAGGCAAATGAGTTTGTTCTTCCGCTCGACGGTATCAGTTCCCCTCCCCCCATTGTGGGGGAGGTGGCCCGTAGGGCCGGAGGGGGGAAATCCAACGAAACCAGTGTGATTGTGGGTGCCCCCACCCCCGCCCCCTCCCCACAACGGGGGAGGGGGGAAGGCAAATGTGTTGGGCTTCGAGCAAATACGTCAGGCCACCTTCGCGGCGTTGGCGTTTTCGAGCCAGCCCTTGATGCGCTCGATATCGGGCGGTGTGCCGTCGCGCAGGATGCGATGGCCTTCGCTGGAAATCGCGAAAGTCAACACTGCCGAGCACAGTTTGTCTTCGGCGGCATCGGCGATCGCTTCGCGGGTCCGGTAACCCGCACCGACCAGCAATTGCGCGTGGGTGCCGCGGAGCCCCGGCACCGAGCAGACCAGCCGCGCCTGATCCTGCCAGTCGACGATCGTCTCGTCGGAGACATTGCGCTGGTCGAGCTTGTCGGACAGCGTGTCGGGGTCAGCCGCGAACAGATCGGCGACCGTCTTCACACCGAGCGAATAGAGGCGCTCGGCCATTTTCGGCCCGATCGAAGGCGCTTTCTCCACGTCGTCGGAGGGTTGCAGATAGAGGCGCGGCGCGCCCGCATCGCGCTCGCCGAAATTGGCGTGAATGACTTCGGATTTCGCCGGTTTGGGTGCGAGTGCTTCGGTTGCGGCGGGGGCCGGCTTCGACGCTTCGACGGGGGCAAGTTCCGTGACGTGAGCCGGTGTCGTGGCCGGAACTGCCGACGCGGCCGTTCCGTGGAAGCTCGCGAGGGCGGGCGGCATCGTCGCCGGCATGTCGGGAGAGGTGGCATAGCCGCGTGCATAGCGCGACGGCATCGTGATGATCGCGCTGCGCTCTTTCTCGCGCTCGGCCATCTGCCGCGCCAGGACTTCCTGGGCGTAGGCATCGCGGACGACGCGCTCGTCTTCTCCCAGAGTGGTCTCGACGCGACCCGTCGCTTTCAGCTCGTCGTACATCGCTTCGACGGCGCGGCGGTCTTCGGCATTTTCGAAGCGCGCTTTGAGGCGGTTCGCTGGGATGCGAACGAGGCTCGCCAGAACATCGCCCGCGAGACTTACTTCGGGTGGGCGGACAGCTGCTTCGGCGATCGCGCGATCGAGCAGGGAGGCGAACCCCTTGCGCGCGTAGCAGATCAGCTCGGCAACCACGCGCCGGCCGACGACATCGAGCCCGGACGTCGGATCGACGACGCCGCTGTTGATGTCGTAGTGGGCGATCAGCTTCTCGTACTGCTGGTTCGCCAGTTCAGCGCCCTCGACGACGAAGGAGCGCAGCCAAGCGGGACCGCCGCCGGGCGCCGGCTTGATCGCCGGGAACTGCAGGTCGGCCTGCTTGGCGAGCGAATCATAAGAGCGATTGATCGACCATTCCACGGCGCGATGGATGTTGTTTTCGGCTTCGGTCTGGGCGGTATGAAATGGGTGGATCGGGTCCGTGTAATAGTGGCTGAGCACGCCGGCGGCCCACACCGCTTCCGACCAGCGTTGGCCAGCGAGTTCCTTGACGAGATGGCCGTACCAGTTCTCGACCTTGTCGGCAGCGCCGCCCCAATAGCCGTCACGCACGTGCAGGACGTGGTTCTGGAAGTCCTTGAACTCGTCGTCGGGAGCCTTCGCGCCGTTCACGTAGACCGCGGCGTTCTTCAGGAAGAGGCGCTTCCAGTTCTCGGCGTCCGGCGAGGTGAGGTAGTCGAGCGCATCGAGCGCCAGCTTGTGATGCGTGCCGCGGGCGTTCGATGCGTAGATGATGCTGGAGACGAGGCTCATGGAGGAGGTGTCCTTCGCCAATGATCCGACACCGCCGAGAATAGGCGCCGTTCAGGAACCGTTGGGGAAGGACGCTAGACCGAGTCGCTGTCGCGAGAGAGACGTCAGAGGCGAAACAGTTGTGAATGAATGCCGCGTTTCGTCGTGTGCCGAATCGCCCGTGAGTGTTTTTGGTGATGCGCTATTCAGCGGCGGCGGCGTGCGCCTGGGACTGTACGATCGCGTTGATGAGATCGCCTTCGCTCTCGGTGCGGGTGAGCATGCCCCAGCTCTTGATCCAGTCGTAGGTGCGCTTCAATTCGTCGGCTGGAATCGGCGCGGGATCGCACACCGCAATGTGCGCGGGATTGATGTCTTCTGGCTTCAATGCGCCGATCTCGGGATCCTTGGCCTTGTGGTAGTAGATGAAGTAGCTGGTGTACTTCGCCTTGTCCGCGTTGATGCGTCGGACGGCTTCGCGAACCGCCCGGTTGAAGGCTTTGTAGGTTTCCGCATCGACGTTGTCGGAGGCGACTTCGGTGCCATGGTAGAAGGCGGCGCAGATGATGCGGCAACCCTTCTTCTCGGCGAGCGTGAGGTAGGGCTCGGTCAAGGTGACGGCCTCGACGTCGCCGCGCAGCATCGCGAGCAGGCGGCTGCGCGAGCCGGAGGGAGCGGGTACGACCTTCACGGCGTCGCGTGGGAGAAAGCCGCTGAGCAGATGCAGTGCCAAGTAGTGCGTGCCGGCATAGAAGGGGACGCCGACGGCGCGGCCGGCGAGTTGCTGGCCGGTGTAGACGGGTGACTCGGGCCGCACGACGATGCCGGCGTAGGTGACGATAGCGCGACGGCCGAGTTGGCGGCTACCGACCTTCGTGTCTTCGACGCGGCAGTAGTTGCCCCACTCGCAGGCGTTGTACATATCGGCCTTGCCGGCCTCGAGCAGCTTGCCGTGACTGCCGAAGGGATCGACGCCGAGTGGGTTGGCCTTATCCTTCGCGACGGCCTTCAGGGCTGTCTCGTCGCGATCGGCCCAGACGATCTCGATCCCCTCCTTCTCGAACAAGCCTTCCTGGTAGGCGACCAACTCGGGCAGGCCCTGGAACGGCGCCGTCGATTCGAGAACAAGTTGCTTCATTGGTTACTCTCCCGGTCAGGTTTGCGAGATTGTTTGGCGCGTGCTCAAGGGCTCTGGAGTCGAAAACTGGAATTTGCGTATCGTTGGCCGTGCGTGTCGCCAAGTTTGGTCTGATCGGCTCGGCGCACGTCGGGCGGGGAATCGCTGCAGGCAAAAAGAGGGTTTTGCTTTCGGGGAGGCAAGATGGAGGCACGTCCACAGAGCGGTCGTATCTAGGGATTATCGTGGGTGGCTTTCACGGGGTCAAGGCGAGAGCACGCAGGAGAGAACCGCGTCGGGCGATATCTCCAGCAACGGGGCAAGCCTCAATTCAGCCGCGGTTCATGGTGATTTGTGCATAATGATCATTAGATCCGAGCCTCTTGCAAAACGCCGAAAGGCGGATCGGTTGCGGGTGGTCGGCGACCGTCGGCGGGGCGCCTTGTCGTTGCTTATTATGACATGACGCCCCTCACGCCGCAATTCACACACACCTCGACCGTCGGCGCCCTTCATTCCCTGA
>CAMDMH010000383.1 GCA_945901835.1 Devosia equisanguinis
ATAAGGCAGCCGCCGCCCAGATCAAGCCCGATCGGAAGCGACCATGCGCAACACACATGGCTCCCGGTTCAATTCGTCCGAATGCCGGCAGCCCGCGCAACCTCGCGCCACTGCGCGGACTTCGCTGCGATGAAAGCTCCGAAATCCTCCGGAGTACCCGGATCCGAGACCAAACCGAGTTGCCCGATGAGCGCCTGAGACTTCGGCGTCTTGAGCCCCTCGTTGATCGCCGCATTGAGCGCGCGAACGATCGGCTCCGGCGTCCCGGCCGGCGCGACGATCCCGAAGAACGACGTCGCCTCGAAGTCCGCGATTCCAGCCTCCGCCATCGTCGGCACCTCTGGCGCCAGCGTCGAACGCTTCTCCCCGGTCGAACCCAGCACGCGAATGCTCCCCGCTTGCACCAGCGGCATAACGACCGCGCCATCGGCATAGGTGAAATGCACGACCTGACCGAGCAGCGCGTTTATCGAATCCGAGCTGCCTCGAAAAGAGACCCCGACGAAGCGAACACCCGTGCGCTGCATCATCAGCTCTCCGATCATGTGCTGAAAGTTGCCCGTGCCTCCGTGCGCGTAGTTGAGCTTGCCCGGATTGGCCTTGGCTTCCGCAACGAGATCGCCGACCGTTTTCCATGGCGTCGATGCGTGCACAGCGAGGAACTGATAGGCCTCCCAGAACTTCGCGACAGGCGCAAAGCTCGTCACCGGATCGTAGCCCGCATTCGCGGATACCGCCGGATTGATCGCCATGGTGCTTGTATTGGCGACGAGCAGAAAATGGCCGTCGGCCGGCGCTTTCGCCACCTCGCGGGCGCCCAGCGCCCCACCGGCGCCCGAGCGATTCTCGACCACCACGGCCTGCCCGAGCTTACCGAGGATATCGGCCGCGAGCCGCCCGACGATGTCGTTGGGCCCGCCCGGCGAGGTCGGCACGACGATCTTGATCGGCTGGCTAGGGTAAGGCTGGCTCGGATAGGTCTGCGCGGCGGCGATCGAAGTCGATACCGTCGCAGCCAATGCCGCCAAGACCACCATCCTCTCGAACCGCATCGCCATGCGCGCCTCGCCCCGAACGAATTTGCGGCCCCCGACCTCTGACGCACACGCCTAAAGCGTGCACTTTCCGTAGGTCTTCCGCCCGCCGGCGAGCTTCACGGCCTCCTCGGCCAGTGCGAAGTTCGACACCTGCTCCGGGGTCGGACGCTTGTCCTTTTCGATGTCTCCGATCTCGACGCTATACTGCGTGTGCCACTCCATCCGCTTCTTGTCGAAGCCGGTGTTCACCGACCAGTTGCAGCGCTCGGTCAGCGATTTGATCGCGAACTCGACCGCATCCTGCGGCTTCTGCGTTGCCTCCATGACAGCCTTCAGTACCTTCGCCTTCTCGGTCCCCTCGTAGTGCATGCGGTTGGCTTCCACCATCGCTGCCACCGTGTCGCGAAGCAGCGCCCGGTCGCGCTCGATCCAGGCCGTCGATGCACCGTAGGCATTGAACAGATAGTCCGGCAACACATCGCCCAGCCGCGCCAGCACGTGCAGCGTCGGCTTCTGCTTCAGCGCGAGGTACTCGTCCTCCGGATGCAGCGCTACGCCGTCGATCTGGCCCTGGATCAAGCCCGGCAGACGCCCCGCAGTCGCGGCGGAAATGAAGTTGGCGTCCTCGACCTTCAGCCCGCCCTTGATGAGCATCTCGCGGCCCATGCGCCAGTTGAAGCCGCCGACACCGCCCCCCGTCGCCGACAGACGTTTGCCCTTCAGATCGGCAGGCGTCTTGATGTCGGGCGCCACCATGTAGACCTGCGGCATGATCGGCGCGAGCCCCCAGATCTGCTGCACTTTCGCGCCGCGCCCGACCGCGACATCGCTGACCGAGATGATCGCCGAACCTTGCGCTGCCGCAGCATTCGCCGCCGCCGACTGCCCGCCCTCGAACTGAACGATGTTGGCGTCGACGCAGCGCTTCTCGAAAAGCCCGAGCGCCTTCGCGGTATAGGGCGCGGTGTGCACGACATTCGGCGGCGCCACGGCCACGCCGATGTTGATCTTGCGCATCGTCGTGCACTTCTGATCCTGGGCGAGAGCCACTGCGGTCAAGGCATCGGCAGCAGCGAGGCCAATCGCGGCGATACCCACCAGTGCGGTCCGTTTCGTCCAGCTCATTTCATTCCTCCCTGATTTACTGCACGGCTTTGGTCGCCGCGATCATTTTGATGATGCTAACCTCGATGATGCCAGCCCGAGGTGACGACGACAAGGTGTCATCCTCAGGCGTCATCCTGCCCCCCGGCGATTGCACTCCGGATCGAATGGCGCCATTGACCACCGCCACGCAATCGGCGATTCACTTTTGCAACCGACAAGATGCACCTGAGCCGATGAGGAGACGCCCGTGGACTTCGGAATTCAGTTCTTTCCCGTAGTCGCCCGGCACGAAAAGCCCGCAGCGCAATATTGGGCCGAGTGCCTGGATCTCGTCGGCATTTGCGACGAGCTCGGCTACACCTCGATCCGCACCGTCGAGCACTACTTCCACCGCTACGGCGGCCTCTCGCCTTCTCCGCTGATGTTCCTGTCCGCCGCCGCGATGCGCAGCAGGAAAGCGCGCCTCATCAGCGGCGCTTGCCTGCCCGCGTTCAATCATCCCCTCAAGCTCGCCAGCGAGATCGGCCTGTGCGACGCGATCAGCAACGGCCGGCTCGAGGTCGGCCTCGCCCGCGCCTTCCTGCCGCTCGAGTTCGTCCGCTTCGGAGTGAGCCTCGACGACAGCCGTGCCCGTTTCGAGGAAGGCATCGCCGTCATCAAGCGCCTGCTGATGGAGGAGAATGTCACCCACAATGGCCGCTTCCACCAGTTCGCGGATACTACGGTCTATCCTCGCACGACGCAGCGCCCACACCCGCCGATCTGGGTCGCCGCGATTGCGACACCAGAGAGTTTCGTCAACGCGGGCAGGAACGGCTACGGCGTGATGGCGATCCCGATGACTGGCGGCAAGATGAACGATTTGCTCGGCATCTATCGCGATGCTTGGCGCTCGGCCGGCCATTCCGGCAACGGCCGCGTCATGCTCGCGTTCCACATGTACTGTGCCGAAAGCGAAGCCAAGGCCCGCGAGGACAGTGAGGCCGATCTCAATTACTATCTGTCCTCCGTCGTCGAAGCGGCCAGCGACTGGAACGGCGGCGCTTCCACCAAGGACTATCCCGGCTACGACAAGATGATCGCGGAGTTCGCCAAGGAAAGCTGGGCCACTCAGGTCGACAAGGGCGTCGCGTGGATCGGTACGCCCAAGCGCCTCGTCGACATGATCCGCGGCTACGCTGCAGAAGTCGGCGGCTGGGAAATCGCCTCCATGCAGGTCAACTTCGGCGTCATGCCGAAGGCCAAAGCCGAAGCGTCGATGCGGATGTTCTCGAAGGAAGTGATGCCTTACGTGTAGGTCGGGTTGGCAGTGTCCAGCACTGCGCAACCCGACGGACTATCGGCGCCTGACATGCAAGTTTGGAGTGAACTGAAGATGCCACGCGCGCTGTGCTTCGCATTCTCTCTCGCCGCGACCTTGTTCGCCGCCGCTCCGGTCGCTGCGCAGGACCCCGCCTCGTTCTACAAGGGCAAGACGGTCAGGTTCGTCGTCGGCTTCGGCACCGGCGGCGGTTTCGACGCGTACGCGCGCATGATTGCGCCGCCCTTGGGCAAGGCGCTCGATGCCAGCGTCGTGGTCGAGAACCAGCCTGGCGCCGGCGGCATCATCGCCTTGAACCGCATCGCGGCATCTCCCCCCGATGGCCTCAATCTGATGATCGTCGACGGCACACCCGCTGCCCTCGGCCAGCTCCTCGGCCAGGAGAATGTGCGCTACGACCTCACGAAGGTCGACCATCTCGGCATGATCTCCGCGACGCGGTTCGTCTGGCTCGTCGCCGTCAACTCACCCGTCAAGACCCTGGCCGACGTGATGAAACCGGGCACCAAAGTCCTGTGGGGTTCCGCCGGCCCCACCGATGGCCCGACCGGCAGCGCGGCGTTCAGTTGCGAGGCCCTCGGCATCGCCTGCCGCGTGATCCTGGGCTATAAGGGATCGAGCGACATGATCCTCGCCATGCAGCGCGGCGAGGTCGACGCCAACTTCCTCTCCGATAGCAGCGCCTTCTCGCTCGAGAAATCGAACCAGGCCCGCCCGATCACGACAGCCTCGCGCACGCGCTCGCCGCTGCTGCCCAACGTGCCGACCATCTTCGAGAGCGCTACGCTCAACGCCGACCAGCAGCGCCGGCTCGACTATCGCGCCAACCTGAACGATCTCGGCCGCATCCTCGTCACGACGCCCGGCACCGAGCCGCAACGCCTCGCCTTCCTGCGCGCCGCGATCAAGAAGGTGCTGACCGAGCCGGACCTGATGGCCGAGGGCGCGCGCACCGGCCGCGTCGTCGAATACCAGGAACCAGCCGCCGCACTCGCCAAAGCCCGAAGCGTTCTCGAAGGCATCAGCCCGGAAGAAAAGGAACGTATTCGCCATATCGCGCTGAAGAAGTATCTGGAGTGAGGCCAGGTG
>CAMDMH010000384.1 GCA_945901835.1 Devosia equisanguinis
AGCGCCGCTTCGAGGCCGGCGCGGTGATCGACGGCATCAAGCGGGATTCCGACGGGGAGCGTTATCGGGTCGGCGTCGGCTTCGGTAACACGAGCAAGGTTCTGCGCGGCGAGGCGAGCATCGGCTACGGCCGTCAGACGCCGCTCGACATGCGGCTGGCGTCGATCGACGGGATGATCATCGACGCCAATCTCGCGTGGCGCATCAACGCGTTTTCGGCGCTCTTGCTGCGCGGCAGTACGGACGTGATCGAGGCCAGCTCGATCAGTTCCTCGGCGGTTTCACGCGGCGCGCGCAAGCCGAGCTGCGGCATGCGTTCCTGCGGCCGCTGATCGGCACGGCGAGCGCCGGGTTTTCGGCGACGACGTACGAGGGGATCGTGATCAACGAGAACCTGACGGAGCTGGCGCTGGGGCTCGAGTACTATGTCGGACCTGATGCGGTGGTGTTCGGCCGCTATCAGCACACGGCGCTGCGCACGAATGCGGCAAGCGGCGGTTATGACGCCGACGAGATTCGCGTGGGGTTGCGGATCAGGCGGTAGGTTGAGATTGTCGGGCGGTCAACGATTGTTCTTTTCGAAGTGTTTCCGCAGTCGATGATGGCGGAATTCGAGTGTGGAGGCCCGGGAGGCTTGCTCGTTCAAAAGAGGGGAGACATGAGCCCGCTTTTCCATCGTGCAGGCGTTGGCACCACGGTAGCGCTCGCCATGATACTGGCAACGGCGCCCGCCAATGCGCAGTTGGCGCCTCCCGCCCTGACCGAGGCAGCTGTTGGCGCACTTCTCGCGCACGGCCCGTGGCCACGGCCACTCCTACTCGACCCGACGAACAATCTCTCCGGTAACGCAAACGCTGCCGCCCTCGGCCAATCGCTGTTTTTCGATGCGCGGCTGTCGCCGTCCGGTCGTGCAGCGTGCTCCAGTTGCCATAGGCCGGAGAAGGCTTTCGCCGATCCCCCGCGACGCCTCAGCCGGGGCGTCGCACTGACCCGCCGCAACACGCCAAGCCTGCTCGACGTGCGCCTGAACGCAACTTTCGGCTGGAAAGGTAGCAATCCGACACTATGGCAGCAGACCATCCGCCCGATCGTCGATCGCGACGAGATGGGATCGAGCGCAGAGCACATTCGTGCCCACATCTCCGCCGACGCTAGATTGGCTGCCCGGTTTCGCATCGTAACGGGCGTCGATGCCGCCAGCAGCTCCCCCAACGAAGCCTTGGTAGCCGCCGCCAAATCTATCGCCGCCTATCAGGAGACGATCACCAGCGGCATCACAGCGTTCGACCGTTGGCGCGATACTCTGGCAGCAGGCGGCATGACGGCAGCGTCGAGCTACCCTGCAACAGCGCAGCGCGGCGCGGTCTGGTTCGCCACGTCTGCTGGGTGCAGTGCCTGTCACAGCGGCCCGGCCTTCAGCGACGGCCGCCTGCATTCCATATCGCGTCGAGGCCGCACTCGCGATCCGATCCGAACCCCACCCCTGCGCAATGTTTCGCACACCGCACCCTACCTGCACGATGGCAGGGCCGTGTCGCTGCTTGCGGCCATCCGCTCACACGACGACGGCCTGCGCTTGGGTGAAACGCAGGCCGCCGATATCGTGTCATTCCTCAGAACGCTGGACGCGCGGTAAGGTCAGGCTTTCGCGATCGCATCGGCGAGCAGGCGATAGTCCTCGCACGTCGTGCCGCAACGCTTGGCGATTTCATCGAGCTGCCCTCGAGCTGCCGCCTTGTCGCCCTTTTGCAGGTACGCCTCACCCAGATACTGGCGTGTCGTCGTCGCCCCCGGTCTCGTCGACAGCGCCGCCTGATAGTAGGCCATCGCCTCGTCTACATAGCCCAGCTTTCGCAGCGAGAAACCGATCATCGTCTGCACCTTCGGGTCGGCCTGATGTTGCGCGGTGCGCAGAATGTCCAGAGCCTGCGCATACTCACCCTTCTTGGCCGCCCAGTAGCCGGCCGCGTAGATGGCCGCGTCGTTCGTGATCACGTCGGCTTTCTTGGGAGCCTTCTTCTTTGCGGGCTTTTTCTTTTGCTTGGGCGCGGGCGCCGGAGCAGGCGAATCGCCGACGGCGTAGCTCGCATCCGGCATGAACGCGACGAAGGCCAAGCCGGCAGCGGCCGCGATGGCGCTGCGAGAAATGCGGAAGTTCAGCATGAGGGCTCTCCTGGAGCTGAGGGGCTGAGACTGTTCCATTGGGGAATACCAAGCCGAGGCCTGTCAACCGATTTTCCCCCAGGTGCGCTTCGGTGGCGGCCGACTCTCCTCGATTGATCCTGCGCAAGGCTCCGGGCATCGCCGGGTGGGAACCTTTTTCCGGATCCAACTGGCGATCGAGGAGCATCATGAACCACAGGCATCGCAAAACCCTGCATTCGATTTTCGCACATCCGATCAATAACAACCTCGACTACACGGCTGTCGTTCACGTGCTCGAGCAGCTCGGCGCGGAGATCGAGAACAAATCGGGCAACCGCATCGGCGTCACGCTGAACGGCCACACGGTCGCATTCACGCACGTCTCGCATGATCTTCCGAAGGAAGAGGTCGTGCAGATCCGCAAGTTCCTCGAAACCTGCGGCATCGATCCGGAAGCCTATCCTGTTTGATCTGGCCTGTTTGGTCTGGAAGCGGCGGCTTCGCCGCGTGGACGTTGCTGTCGTGAAAGGAACCCCCATGGGCTGGATTGCACGGCGGCTCGGAATCGTCGCCGGGTCGATGGCGGCGATTCTCGTTTGCGCTGCGGCTGGGCATTCGCAGGGCGGGAAGGATGTGCCCAAGGACGTGCCGAAAGGGTTCGACTACTGGCAGCCCGACTGGATGGTGCGGGAGCTTTGGGGGCCGGGACGGATGCCGCGCAGCATGATGGTGCGGTTGCTGCGGCACACGACCTACATGCAGTTCAGTGTTCCCGATGCCTACGCGGGCGCGAAGTCGCCTTTCGCTGGCGACCGGGCGGCCATTGCGGCGGGGCGAAAGCTCTATGCGGACAAGTGTCTGCGGTGTCACAGCGCTGATGGGATGGGCAGCGGTGAGGCCGGGCTTGCTCTTTCGCCTTCGCCTGCATTGCTCGCCTACATGATAAGGCGGCCGGTCGCAGTGGACGAGTATCTGCTGTGGACGATCGCGGACGGCGGCAAGCAATTCGACAGCGAGATGCCGGCCTTCAAAGATGATCTGCCTCGCGACGACATCTGGCGGATCATCGCCTATGTGCGCGCGGGATTTCCGGCAGAGGGCGCGACGCCCGGCAAGTGAACTCGATACGCCCGATCAGCGCGGTGGGCGGCGACGTCCGCCGGTATCCGCGGGTTCGCCGGGTTGAGCGCCTGGATTGCGACCTGCTTGGCGGGCTTGGACGGGCTGTGCGCAGCCCGTCAGCCAGAGATCGAAAATCGGATGCTCGATGGCGTTGAGGCCCGGGCTTTCGGCGAACATCCAACCGGCGAACAGCTTCTTCTTCTGGCCGTCGAGCATCGTTTCCTCGACCTCGACGAACGTCGACGTTTTCGGCGGCTCGTCGGGTGCGCGCGAATAGCAGACGCGCGGCGTCAGTTTCAGCGAGCCGAACTCGGCTTCCTGGCCGAGCGGCACTTCCAGCTTGGAAATGCGCGCCGTAACCTTGTCGAGTGCTGCGAACACCGCGACCTGGTTCTCGAATCGTTGTGCAAACGCTGCCGGCGCAACGAAGCTGAGCGCTACGGTGGCAATCGAAGCGGTCAGAGCCAAGTACGTCATCCGGCGCATCTCACCTTTCGTATTACGGCGCACTGGCGCCGGGCCGCGTTCGCGGCCTCGCCAAACGGACAATGCCAGTAGAATGTTTTGTTCCGTTTGGCGGTCCAACGCATTCTCAGCGCACAACTGGGCGCGAACATGGCTGCGAATCGCGGCGAATTGCAACGTGTCCATATAGAATCACGGAGCGCGTCAGCTCGGGCGCCACGGCTTGTAGTCGCCGGTTGCGCGCGGACGGGCCGCCTTCGACAAGATGCTGCCGGAGGGGCGGTAGGCGTCGCCGGTGCCGGTCATGTTCATGCGGTGCGGCTGCTGCCAGGGGCGCGGGGTGTAGCTCTCCTCGGTGGGGGGGCGGTCGACCGTATAGTGCAGCCAGCCATGCCACTCCGGCGGTACCTTCGAGGCCTCCGCGAGGTCTTTATACACGACCCACCGGCGCGGCACGCCGAGCGGGCCGACGCCGCGCTTCTGTATGTAGTAGCGGTTGCCCAGCTCGTCGCTGCCGACCTGACGGCCCTGGCGCCAGATGGTGACGCGCGTGCCCCAGGTGTTGCCGCCCCACCAGGAGAAGATTTCAGAGAAAATGCCCATGTCGTGGACAACCCCGCGGTGTTCCGGCTCTACGCGCGAGCCCTGATGCTCGAATTAGCCGAGCAACAAGGGAGTGTCCAGCAATCCGATGTGAGGCAAAAGTGTCACGATGCCGGAGCGAGTTGATGAGCGGGATCAGTCACTCGAGTGCCGGCTCGCAAATCGTGCACAGCGCGAGCGAAACTGTTCCCGCGAAGCTAATCCCTGAGGGGCCAGAT
>CAMDMH010000385.1 GCA_945901835.1 Devosia equisanguinis
CAAGTACCTCGACGCCGAGATCGCGAAGTGGGCCAAGGTCATCACCACGGCGAACGTCAAGCCGGAGTAGGCCAGACATGCCGCGACCAGACGTGCCTCGTCTCGAATTCTGGTACGACCTCGCCTCCAATTATTCTTATCTTTCGTCCGTGCGGATCGAGGACCTGGCCGCGCGGTCGGGCGTCGACGTAGTGTGGCGCCCGTTTCTGCTCGGCCCGATCTTCAAGGCGCAAGGCTGGAACACCTCGCCGTTCAATCTTTATCCTGCCAAAGGCCGCAACATGATCCGCGACATGTGCAGCGGATCGGGGCCGACCGCGGACTGCCTTTCGTGCTGCCGGCGGCGTTTCCCGCGATGAGCCTGACAGGCGTACGCGTGGCACACGCCGGCGAAGCCGAGGGCTGGACGCCGCGTTTCACGCGGGCAGCCTTCGTGGCGGAGTTCGGGGAAGGCGCCGATATCTCGGACGTTGCCGTGCTCACCCGTATTCTGAACGGCCTCGGCCTCGACGCTGCGGCGGTTCTCACTGCTGCGGGTTCCGATACGGTCAAGAATGGCCTCAAGGCGCGCACGGCCGAGGCGCAGGCGAAGGGCATCTACGGCGCACCGAGCTTCGTGACTGAAACGGGCGAGCTGTTCTGGGGCGACGACCGGCTGGAGAAGGCGCTCGCCTGGGCCTGCCGTACGGCATAGCCTGGTGGCCTTCGCGCTCACCACGCACCGTGCTAAACGTGCGCTCGAACGCTACCGGCGCCGGAGTAAACGGCGTCTCATGGGAGGAACGAATGACAGCACGCCACGACCGCACGCGCCTATCCCGCCGCCGCTTGCTCACCGTGGCGAGCGCCGCTGTCGCTGCAGCCCCCTTCGTCATCCAGGTCCCCGCCGCCCGCGCGGCCTATCCCGACAAACCCGTGCGCGTCATCGTCGCAAACTCCGCCGGCGGTCCCTCCGACATCATGGCCCGCACCGTCGCACCGCTGTTGCAGGAGGCGTTGGGTGCATCGTTCGTCGTCGAGAACATCGGCGGCGGCGGCGGCAACATCGGCATGGGCCGCGTCGCCCGCTCCGATCCCGACGGCTACACGCTGCTGCTGTCCACCAGCGGCTACGTCGTGAACCCCGGGCTCTACGCGACACTGCCCTACGATCCCATCAAGGATTTCGCACCGATCGCGGAACTAGGCGTCTCGCCCAACGTGATCGCGGTGCTGCCGTCGCTCGGCGTCAAGTCGGTGAAGGAGCTGGTCGCGCTCGCGGCAAAAGACCAATCGAAGTTCAACATCGCGACGCCGCCAGTGGGCACGACACCCCAGCTAGCGGCCGAGTTGTTCAAGGTCGGGAACAAGCTCAAGGACGTCGCCGTCATCATCCACACGGGCGGTGGTCAAGCCTTGCAGGCTCTGCTTTCGAACTCAGTGCAGATCAACATCGGCGTTCTCGCGCCCGCCCACCCTCAGATCAAGGGCGGCACGGTCGTGGGACTGGCCGTGACGAGCGACAAGCGCTGGCACGATCTCCCGGATGTGCCCACGATGCTCGAGCTCGGCTACAAGGACTTCGTGTCGGAGACCTACACGGCGCTGCTCGCGCCCGCGAAGACGCCACCCGAAATCGTCGCCACGCTGGAGAAGGCGACGCTGACCGCGCTCAACAAACCCGACGTCAGGGCGAAGCTGCTCGCTACCGGCTTCACCGTCACCGCCAAGACGGGCAAGGGTCACATGGAGCGGATCGAGAAGGAAGTACCGATGTTCAAGAAGATCATCCAGGACGCCGGCATCAAGCTGCCCAGTGCGAAGTAAACGCGAAAGCTGAAACACGCGGCCAACGAGGATGATCGAATGGTGTGGAACACGACGACCGTTGCGCCGAATTTCATCTCGGCAGCAGCCGCAATCGCAAGTCTGCTCGTCGTAGCGGCCGCGGCGCCGGCTTCGGCCGACTACCCCGACAAGCCCGTGCGGATCGTCATCCCGAACTCGGCGGGAGGGCCTTCGGACATCATGGGCCGGGTGGTCGCGCCCATCCTGCAGGAAGCGCTCGGCAGCTCATTCGTGGTCGAGAACGTCGGTGGTGGCGGCGGCAACATCGGCATGGGCCGCGTCGCGCGCGCCGAGCCGGACGGCTACACACTGCTGCTGGCGACAACCACCTTCATCATCAATCCCGGCCTCTATCCGAACATCAACTACGATCCGGTCAAGGATTTCGTTTCGGTCGCCGAACTCGGAGCCTCGCCCAACGTGTTCGCGGTGCTACCGTCGCTCGGCGTCAAGTCGGTCGCAGAACTCGTCGCGCTCGCCCGTCGGGACATAACGAAGTTCAACATCGCCTCGCCGCCGATCGGCTCGTCCTCGCACCTCGCGGTCGAAATGTTCAAGCTACGCGCGGATCTGAAGGGGGCAGCCGTGGTGTTCCACACCGGCGGTGGCCAGGCGCTCCAGGCGCTGCTCGCCAACACGGTGCAGGTGAATATCGGCGTGCTCGCGCCCATTCATCCGCACATCAAGTCCGGCAACGTCGTGGGTCTCGCGGTAACGGGGACGCAGCGCTGGCACGATCTGCCGGAAATCCCGACGATGATCGAACTCGGCTACAAGGATTTCGTGACGGAGAACCTGACCGCACTCGTCGCCCCTGCAAAGACGCCGCCAGAGATCGTCACGCGGTTGGAGAAGGCCGTGCTGACGGGCCTTGCCAAGCCGGAGGTGCGGGAGCGGCTCGCACAAGGCGGCTTTGCCGTATCAGCCAGAACCGGCCGGGAATTCCATCAGCGCATCGAGCGCGACGTGCCGATCTTCAAGAAACTGATCCAGGACGCCGGCATCAAAATGCCCGGCGCCAACTAGATCGTCATCCGACCGGACGGAAACCCTTTCGCGCTTCGCCGGCCGGATACTGCCCTGGAAGGAGCCCATTGAACCGACGGCTTTGCGCACACGACGGGTAGCCAGCTTGACCCTGCCGGAGCACGCGGGCTAGAGCGAAAACAGACGCAAACAACCGGTGCTCTCCTCGACGGAGACAACCCACGTCATCATATAGGGAGGATCAGATGGACCGCCGCACATTCGTCGCCGGCACGGCCGCTGCCGGAGCCTTTCTTTCGCAGGGAACCGCCATCGCGCAGGACGCCTACCCCTCGCGCGCCGTCACGCTGATCAATCCTTTCCCCCCGGGTGGTGCTGCCGACGTGGTGGGACGCCCGCTCGCTGCGGTCCTCGAGCCGATCCTGAAGCAGCCCGTCGTCATCGACACCAAGCAGGGTGCAGCTGGCGCCGTCGGTGCGCAAGTCGCTGCCACTGCCAAGCCGGACGGCTATACGCTGCTCTTGCACATCGTATCCATCTCGGGCTTCGCCGAGGTCGACCGCCTCTATGGTCGTCCCGTGAAGTTCACCAACGACGATTTCATCCCGATCGCGCGGCTGATCGCCGACCCGATGGTGCTGCTCGTCAACGATCAGGTGCCCTACAAGACCCTGAAGGAACTGGTCGAGGCAGCCAAGGCCAAGCCGGATTCGCTGCTCTTCGCGTCGTCCGGACTGCACGGCGCTTTGCACCTGCCGATGGCCCTGTTCAACAAAGCCGCCGATCTCAAGATGAAGCATCTTCCGACCAACGGCGGCGGCCCCGCGCTGACCGCACTGATCGGCAACAACGCACAGGTGCTCGTCTCCTCGTTCGCCGCAGCCAACGCCCAGATCAAGGCCGGCAAGGCGCGCCCTCTCGCGTCGTTCGGCGCCAAGCGCGACCCGAGCCACCCGAACGTACCGACGCTCAAGGAACTCGGCTACGATATCGAGTTCTATCTGTGGGTCGGGTTGTTCGCGCCCAAGGGTACGCCGACCCCGATCGTCGACAAGCTGCGCGGCGAAATGAAGAAGGCCGTCGTGACCGAGAAGTTCGAGAGTGCCATCAAGAACCTCGGCCAGGAGGTCGCCTACCTCGATCAAGCCGACTTCAAGAAGTTCTGGGATGCCGACGCCAAGCGCGTCGAGGACGCTGTGAGGACGATCGGGAAGATTTGAGGCGGAGGTGGGCGGGTAGGCGCTGTGGCGAAATACCCGCCATCCCCATCGCTTTTGCACATCGGGTCGTGCGCCCAAGCGCTGCCCCGCGCTCCGCATAGCTGGTGCTCATGACCATTCGCCGGGATCACATTGCCGCTGTCGCGCTCCTCGTGCTGGGCATAGCGGTGTTCGTTATGGGAGACGACCTGCCGTTCGGCACGCCGGCGTCACCGGGACCGGGCATGCTGCCCAAGCTGGTGGCCGGCCTGATGATGGCCCTCGCGGCGGCACTCCTGCTCATGCCGGGTTCCCGGGCGCCGATCGCTACTCTGGAATGGGATGATCTTCCCCACGCGTTGATCGTGGTCGTGGCGACGGCGGCAGCCGCTGCCGGCTACACCGTGCTCGGCTTTCCCGTCACGATCGGCCTGTTGCTGTTCGGCCTGATCTGGGGCATCGAGCGGATGCCGCTCGCCATGTCGCTCGCGATCTCCATCGTCATGACCGGGGCCACCTACATGCTGCT
>CAMDMH010000386.1 GCA_945901835.1 Devosia equisanguinis
ACACGAAAGCCGGCCTTCGGGGCCGGCTTTCTGCTTTCAAGGCTCTCGTCGCGGGAGGTTCTCAGCCGCCTGCGGTGAGTTCGCTCCGGTTCTTGCGAAACGCCGGCAGCAGTACCACCAGCAGAATCAGCACCGTCGCGACGATGAAGACGAGGCTCAGCGGTCGCGTGACGAACACTGTCGGGTCGGCGCGAGACATCAGCATCGCCCGGCGCAAGTGCTCTTCCATCATCGGTCCGAGCACGAAGCCCAGCAGCATCGGCGTCATGTTGAAGCCGAGCCTCGACCAGATGAAGCCGAGAATGCCGAACAGCGCCGTCAGATAGATTTCGAACGCCGAATTGTTCACGCTGTAGACGCCGATCGCCGAGAACGCCATGATCGCCGGGAACAGCAAACGGTAGGGCACCGTCAGGAGCTTCACCCATATGCCGATCAGCGGCAGATTGAGGATCACCAGCATCAGGTTTCCGATCCACATCGATGCGATGAGGCCCCAGAACAGCTCTGGCCGCTGCGTCATCACTTCAGGACCGGGTTGAATGCCCTGCATGGTGAGCGCGCCCAGCATCAGCGCCATCACACCGGAAGCCGGCAAGCCGAGCGTCAGCATCGGAATGAACTTGCACTGCGCGTCTGCGTTGTTAGCAGCTTCCGGTGCAGCAACGCCTTGGATGGCGCCCTTGCCGAACTCGTCCGGATTCTTCGCGATCTTCTTTTCCAGCATGTAGGCGGCGAATGCGGCAACGGCCGGACCCGTTCCCGGTAGGACGCCGAAGAACGAACCGATGGCGGTGCCACGCATGATCGGACCGAACGAGACCTTCAAATCCTCCCACGACGGGAAAAGGTTCTTGATCTTCTCGGTGACGACCGATCGCTCCTGCTTGTCGTCGAGGTTGGCGATGATCTCGCCGATCGCGAAGATGCCGACGGCCAGCACGATGAAGCCAAGGCCGTCGCTCAATTCCGCGATGTCGAACGAGTACCGCTGCGTGCCCGTGTTGACGTCGGTTCCTACGATGCCGAGCAGGAGGCCCAGCACCACCATCGCAATCGACTTCAGCATATCGCCCTGGCTCAGCACGGCGGCAGCGACAAGGCTCATCAGCATCAGCGAGAAGTATTCGGGCGCGCCGAATTTCAGCGCGAACTCCGCGAGCGGCGGGCCGGCGATCGCGATCATGAGCGTGCCGACCGTACCTGCGATGAACGAGCCGATTGCGGCGATCGCGAGGGCCGGACCCGCGCGGCCACGACGCGCCATCTGGTAGCCGTCGATGCAGGTTACGACGGACGACGTCTCGCCCGGCAGGTTGACCAGGATCGCCGTAGTCGAGCCGCCGTACTGCGCGCCGTAGTAGATGCCGGCGAGCATGATGAGGGCGGCGACCGGCGGCACGTTGAACGTGATCGGTAGCAGCATCGCGATGGTGCCGAGCGGGCCTATTCCCGGCAGCACGCCGATCAGCGTTCCCACGAGAACGCCTATGAAGCAGTAGAGCAGGTTCTGCAGCGTCACGGCGACGCCGAAGCCCATGATGAGGTTGTTGAGAATATCCATGCCGGGTGCGCCTGCGCGTGGTGCGTCGTCTAGATCGGGGGAAAGCGAAGGTCGGGGATCAGTGCCCGAAGTTCGGAGGCCAGACGACGAACTGATAGGGCAGACCCAGCCCGTAGATGAACACGGCGACGCCGAGTACGGCCATGAACAAGGCGAGGCCCAGCGCTTCCAGGATCTTGAATTCCGGGCCGGCCGCAGCCGATCCGATCACAAGGACGAAGATCGCCGGCACGAAGCCCGCACGGTCGAGCAGGAACCCGAACAAGGCAAACGCGATCGGCAAGATGATCAGACCGCGTGCGGACCAGCCGCCCTCGATGCTCTCGGTTGTCCGCATAGAGCGAAGGAGGAGGGCCAAGCCAAACAGCACGAGAATGCCGCTGAGGATGGTGGGGAAGTAACCCGAGCCCATCCGCAACACCGTGCCCATCGGGTAGCCCCGCGCGATGGAGGCCGCGCCGATCCCGATTACCAGCAGCATGATGCCGGACCAGAAGTCCTTGTTCTTGAAATTGACTTGCATCTGGAGTTCTCCCTCCCTTCGTATTTCCACCCTGGCCTCGCGCGGCCTCGGGCAGGTCCGCGCAACCGCAGCGCGGCAGACCCTTGTTCTTGAGTGCGCACTATTATCTCGTTTGCCGGAGCGCTCCAACATCCGAGCCATCTTGTAGGTCGGATGGCCGAGGGGGCGGTATCGCGCGTCCTGGCACCACGTTTCGTGTCACGCCGTGGCCGCTACGGGCCGAACCGTGTAACATGGCAGCAGTCTTTCGATCAGCCGCAGCCATCCGGAGCCCGCACGCACTTGGCCCACTTTCCGCAACGAGACCAGCTGGACGGCCGACCGCCGTGGCGTGCCCGCGTGGTGACGCTCTATCCGGAAATGTTTCCCGGACCGCTGGCGGTGTCGGTCGTCGGTGGCGCGCTGCAAGCGGGGCTGTGGACGCTCGAGGCGATCGATCTGCGGGGGTTCGGAACCGGTCGTCACCGGACCGTTGACGATCATCCCGCAGGCGGTGGGGCCGGCATGGTGCTGCGGTGCGATGTGGTCGCCGCCGCTATAGACCAGGCGCGGGCAGATCAGCCGGATTTACCCGTGGTCTATGCGTCTCCGCGCGGCGAGCGGTTGACCCAGCGCCTCGCTGCCGAATGGGCGGCGGGACCCGGTCTGATCGTACTTGCAGGCCGCTTCGAGGGTGTGGACCAGCGGGTTATAGATGCCCGCGGCCTGCGCGAGGTGTCGGTCGGCGACTACGTTCTGTCTGGCGGGGAACTCGCAGCCTTCGTCATGTTCGATGCCTGTGCCCGCCTCTTGCCCGGAGTGATCGGTTCGCAGGCGTCGCTCGCCGAGGAGAGCTTCTCCGATGGCCTGCTGGAGTATCCGCAGTTCACCCGCCCGCGCGAATGGGAAGGGCGGACGCTGCCGGAGGTGCTGCTGTCGGGCGATCACAAGCGCATCGCGGACTGGCGCCGGGATCAGTCCGAGCAGCTCACGCGGGTTCGCCGCCCGGATCTATGGGCGCGGCGGGGCGGTTAGTTTTCCTCGTTCGTCCCGCTCTCCGCATCGCGCAAAGTGTCGTTGCGTTCGTATGAGACGCGCGTGAGATACAACCCGGTGGGAGGTGCGACGGGACCACATGCAGCTCGGTCGCACGCGGCGAGGGCTACTGCCATGTCGGCTCTGGTCCATTTGCCCGTACCGGCGTGCTTGAGGCTCCCGACCATCGAGCGCACCTGGTTGTGCAGGAACGAACGCGCTTCCGCATGGACGCGGATCTCGTCGCCAGCGCGCTCGACATCGAGGCGCTCCAACGTCTTCATCGGTGATGCCGCCTGGCAGGCTGCTGCCCGGAAGGTCGTGAAGTCGTGATGGCCGACGAGCGCTTGTGCTGCGTCGTGCATCGCGGCGGCATCGAGGTCGATCGGCAGCCACCAGACGCGGCGACGGTCGAGCGCGGGCGGCGCGCGGCGTGCGAGGATCCGATAGAGATAGGCGCGCCGGGTCGCGGAGAACCGCGCATCGAAGTCCGTCCCCGTCACCACGCATTCGGTCACCGCGATATGGTGCGGCCGGAGGAAATGGTTGAGCGCCTCGCGCAGCTTGAGCGGTTCCCACTGGCGCTGCAGATCGAAATGCGCGACCTGCCCCGTCGCATGCACGCCCGCGTCGGTCCGTCCGGCGCCGCGCACGGTCACCCGTTCCTTGCCGAAAGTCCAGATGGCCTCCTCGACAGAGGCTTGAATGCTTCGCCCCTCGGGCTGGCGTTGCCAGCCGACGAAGCCGGTTCCGTCGTATTCGAGTGTGATGCGGTAGCGTGGCACGGGAGTTGGCTTTTTGTGGATAGGGGTGGGGGACCGGGGACAAACTCTATAAGGGGAGGTGCTGCATTCCTCAAAACCCAATCCCGAGAGTACACTCCTCGACGATGCCGCTGATCCAAGGCCTTGCCGCCATCGCCCTCTGGTCCACGCTCGCCAGCCTGACGGCACTGGCGGGGCAGATCCCCCCATTTCAGCTCGCCGCCATCACGTTCGCGATCGGGGCGGCGGCCGGTGCGCTGGCCATCGCGCTGTCGGGCCGACCGCTAACGGCGATCCTGGCAGCGCCGCCCGGTGCGCTGGCGCTGGGCGTCGCAGGGCTGCTCGGCTACCACGCGCTCTATTTTTTCGCCCTGCAGACGGCCCCGGCGATCGAGGCCAACGTCATCAACTATCTCTGGCCCCTGCTGATCGTGGTGTTTTCAGCGTTCCTGCCGGCTCGCCTGGGAGGGCGCAGGCTGACGATCTGGCATGTGACGGGGGCGCTGACTGCCTTTGCTGGTGCACTGGTGGCCGTGGCGAACCCTGCCGCCTTCAAGGGGGCGAGCGGCCTGGGTTGGGGCCATGCCGCAGCGCTGGGTGCTGCCGTCGTGTGGGCCGGCTACTCCGTTGCATCGCGCCTTTATGCCGACGTGCCCAGCGCCCGCGTCATC
>CAMDMH010000387.1 GCA_945901835.1 Devosia equisanguinis
GTGCGTGCGATCGCACCGATATTCTGCGGGTTACCGACGCCATCGAGGATCAGCAGCGGCTTGCCTTCGGCGGCCCATCGCTCAGCGAGGGTCGGATCGAACGTGCGGATGGCTCGCGGGCGAGCCAGTGCAACGATACCCCCATGCATAGCGGTGCCGGCGACGCGCTGCATCTCGTCGGGGCGAAGCTGGCGGTAGACCTTGTGACGGCGGCCAAGCTCGGCGCACCAGTCCTGTACCGCGGATTTGTGCGGGGCCTCGAAATAGAGCCGCTCGACGCGATCGGCGCCGCTGTCGAACAGTTCGGAGACGGAAGGCAAGCCTGCAACCCGGATCAGCTTGTCGTCGGGGTGTGGTCGCGTACGGCCTTCCGCGTTGGCGCGCGCGGGATCTCGATACGGGTGCACCGCACGCGGCGGACGCGGCGTCTTGCCGGGGCGCTCGCGCCGCTCGGTTTGGCGGGGTGGTCCCTTGTCCTGTCGTCTTGCCATCTGTCGCTCCTTGATACCGCGCGGCACTTCCCGATCGAGACCGCGCGAGAGCATTCGATGACGATTTGATCACTGATACGAGAAAGGCGCCTACGGGTGGCCCCGGTCCCATTGCCCGATCATTCGAGATCAATCGAGCTTGGCGAGAACCTTCTCGATCGAGCCGCCGACCTGGTCGATAGCGCCCATGCCATCGACCGAATCCAGCAGGCCCTTCGCGAAGTAGTAGCCGATCAGCGGCGACGTTTCCTTGTAGTAAGCGAGCAAGCGGTTCTGCACGGTCTCGACGTTGTCATCGGCGCGGCGGATGAATTCCTTGTTGCCGCAGCTATCACAGACACCGGCAACCTTGGTCTGCTTGAACGTGTCGTGGTAACCGGCGCCGCACTTCGCGCACGAGAAACGGCCTGAAATGCGCTCGATCAGCGCCTTGTCGTCGACCTTCAACTCGATCACGAAATCGAGCTTCTTCTTGGAAGACTTGAGCATCTTTTCGAGGGCCGCCGCCTGCGGCAGCGTCCGCGGGAAGCCGTCGAGAATGAAGCCGCCTTGGCAGTCCGGCTCGGCGATCCGATCCTTGATGATGCGCACGACGATGTCGTCGGAGACTAGACCGCCTTTCTCCATGATCGACTTCGCCTTGAGGCCGACCTCCGTTCCCGCCTTCACCGCCGCGCGGAGCATGGCGCCGGTCGACAACTGGACAAGGCCATGCTTCGCCGAAAGCGTCTCGGCCTGGGTGCCCTTGCCCGCTCCCGGCGGTCCCAGCAGGATCAGGTTCATTTTCGCCCCCGCGGTGTCGTCGTGGCTGCGCCACGCAGTTTTGCTTTCTTGATCAGGCCTTCATACTGGTGCGCTACCAGATGGCTCTGGACCTGACTGACCGTATCCATCGTCACGCTGACCGCGATGAGCAGAGACGTTCCGCCGAAGTAGAACGGTACGGCCCAGTAAACGGTGAGCAGTTCGGGTAGAATACAGACCGCCGCCAGATATAGCGCACCGACCACTGTGATGCGCGTCAGCACATAGTCGATATACTTGGCCGTCTCGGCGCCCGGCCGACGCCCCAGGATAAAACCGCCGTGCTTGCGCAAGTTCTCGGCCGTCTCCACCGGGTTGAACACGACCGCGGTGTAGAAGAACGCGAAGAACACGATCAGCGAGATGTAGACCAGGATGTGCAGGGGCTGGCCGCGGCCCAGCGAGGCGACGATGCTGCCGAGCCAGTCGGGACCGCCTGGCGCCATCTGCGCAATCGTCAGCGGCAGTAGCAACAGCGAGGACGCGAAGATCGGCGGGATGACACCCGAAGAGTTCAGCTTCAGCGGCAAATGCGAGCTGTCGCCCTGCACCATCTTGTTGCCAACCTGGCGCTTCGGATACTGGATCGGTAATCGCCTTTGCGCTCGCTCGAAATAGACGATGACCGCCACCGAGGCCAGCATCAGCGCCATCAGGACGATGATGATCACCGGCGACAGGGTCTGCGTCCGGCCCATCTCGAAGAGCTGCATCACAGCCTGGGGCATGCCCGCGACGATACCGGCGAAGATGATCAGCGACGAGCCGTTGCCGACACCCCGCGCAGTGATCTGCTCGCCTAGCCACATCAGGAACATGGTGCCGCCGACCAGCGTGATGACCGTGGATATGCGGAAGAACCAACCGGGTTCGATGACGATCGGGCCGACGCTCGAGCGCGAACCTTCGAGGCTCATCGCGATGCCATAGGCCTGGGCAGTCGCGATGATCACCGTGAGATAGCGGGTGTACTGGTTGATCTGCTTGCGGCCCTGCTCGCCTTCCTTCTTCAGCGCTTCGAGCCGCTTGTCGACGGAGGTCATCAACTGCATGATGATCGAAGCAGAGATGTAGGGCATGATGTTCAATGCGAAGATCGCCATGCGCTCGATGGCGCCGCCGGCGAACACGTTGAACATGCCGAGGATGCCGGCCGAGTTCTGCTTGAACGTCTCGGCGAACGCGACGGGATCGATGCCCGGGATCGGAACGAACGTGCCGAAGCGGAAGACCAGAAGTGCCGCAAGCGTGAACCAGATACGCCGCTTCAGCTCCTCGGCCTTGCCGAGTGCGCTGAGATTTATGTTTGACGCAAGCCGCTCGGCTGCCGAAGCCATCGTGCTTTCTCCTATTGCAAGGCCGAGTGCGCGGGGATGTCAGCGACACCACGCAACGCGGGGCCGACGCCGCACATCAGCAGCGTCACGCCTCGCTCGAATTTCAGGCTGATATTACACCAATTCGCAGCGCTGCGCAGGCTTGCACCTGCGGCAAGCTGATCCGGCGCGTCATGTTCAAAGCACTTCCGAGATCCGTGCGCCGGCAAGCTCAGGTGCGCGGTATCGTGACGAAGCCTGTGGGCGGTCGCGGGCACTTGATGCAGCCGAGCGGATACTGCCGACGACAGGCGCACGACCGATGCGTGCCCAGTCGGCGTACAGGAGGTTGTACGAGAGGCAATCGATGTCGGCAGCATGTCTGCGACCCTTGCCCTAATCTCTTGGCCCAGCTCGCTTGCCAGAGATATCTTCGGCGAGATCTCTTGACCGAGTTCTCGCGATTTCCCTAGGCCCTCGCACACGCCCTGCTTTGCCTCTTCGCGCTGCGATGGGGTTCGCGCATCGAGATCAGCATGCAAGGAGTTCCGCTACCGATGGCACCGCGCAGGAAGGCACGCGGCGCCCGATAGATCAGTCGGCGTCGCCGCTCTTCTTCTTGCCAGTCTTGGCCTTCTTGGCAGCGGTCTTCTTGCGCTTGACCTCGTCGGCCTCGAGGATCTTCTTCTCGATCAGCATGATGCTGCCACCGGCCTTCTCGACGGCCGCGCGGGCAGTCGCCGAAGCGTGGTTCACGGTGATCGCAACCTTCGCCTTCAGCTCACCTTCGCCCAGAAGACGCAAACCGTCCTTCGGGCGGCGGAGGATGCCAGCCGCGACGAGACCTGCAACGTCGATCGGCTTGCCTGCTTCGAGGCGGCCGGAGTCGATCGCCGCTTGGAGGGCGCCGACGTTGATCTCGTTGAACTTGTCGCGGAACAGGCTGTTGAAGCCACGCTTCGGCAGACGGCGATGCAATGGCATCTGACCGCCTTCGAAGCCGCCGATGGCGACGCCCGAGCGCGCGGTCTGGCCCTTGCCACCGCGACCGGCCTGCTTGCCGAGGCCGGAGCCGATGCCGCGACCGACCCTGACCCGCATCTTGCGGGCGCCGGGATTGTCCTTGATCTCATTGAGCCGCATGGGTTCTCTCGTGAGTGGTGTGTGGCCAGTGGTGAGTAGGGAAGAGCTTCCGGTGTCTGGTTCCGGTATCTGGCCGGCGCCCTGGGCGAACTAGCGCTCGCCGTTGGCCGCTGGCCACGCACTCCTCACCCTTTTTCCTCGACGATGCGGACGAGGTGACTGACCTTCTTGATCATGCCCCGAATAGAAGGCGTGTCCTCGAGCGTACTGCGGCGATGCAGCTTGTTGAGGCCCAGGCCGATCAGGGTCTGAGTCTGCCGCTCGGGGCGACGGTTCGCACTGCCGGTCTGTTCCAGCGTAATCGTCTTGCCGGTCGATGCCATGTCACTTCACCTCGAATAGTCTCATGTCGCCGTTGTGCGTTCGCCGCTGTGCGTTCGGCCACTCGGGAGAGCAGCCAGAGCCCGAGCCGGGCGGAAGACGCGCCGCAAAGGCGCGGCCTCGCCGCCCGCGGAGGCATTACGCGTCGGGCTGTGCGCCTTCGGCCTCGACGGAACCATCGCGGCGACGCGCGGCGATTTCGCCATACTTCTTACCGCGGCGGGCTGCCACGGCGCGCGGATTCTCCTGCGCCTTGAGGGCGTCGAAGGTCGCGCGAACGACGTTGTAGGGATTGGACGAGCCGAGCGACTTCGCCACGACGTCCTGGACGCCGAGCATCTCGAACACGGCGCGCATTGCACCGCCGGCGATGATGCCGGTGCCCGGAGGTGCTGCACGAATGATCACCTTGCCCGATCCGTGACGGCCGTAGCTGTCATGATGGACCGTGCG
>CAMDMH010000388.1 GCA_945901835.1 Devosia equisanguinis
ATGACCTTCTCGGCGCCGTAGTAGGTCAGCGTCAGGATCGAGCCGCCGTTCTTCATCAGCGGCTCGGCGCGTTTGGCCAATGCCGTCAACGAGTAACAGGAGATCAGCATGGTCTGCGTGAAGTTCTTCTCCGAGGTGTCGACGTAGCGGCCGTCGAGTTCGTTCTTGTCGGAGAATGCGATGGCGTGAACGAGGAAATCGAGCCCGCCCCACTCCTTCTGGAGGGTCGCGAATATTTCGTCCATCGAGGCGTTGTCGCTGACGTCGCAAGGTAGGACGTGCTTCGAGCCGAGTTCGGCTGCCAGAGGGACGACCCGCTTCTTCAAGGCATCGCCCTGGTATGTCAGTGCGACATCCGCGCCATGGCTGGCGAGAGCCTTGGCTATGCCCCAGGCGATCGAGCGGTTGTTGGCCACGCCCATCACGAGCCCGCGTTTGCCCGCCATCAGGGTTCCGCCGGGAATTCCCGTGCCCGAGTCCATTCCGCTCATTGAGTCACTTCTCCAACGTCCATGGCAAAACTGTAAGGCCAATCGGCGGCATCCTACGACCCTGGACCGGATCGGTCCAGTGTGCGCCTGACGTGGCTAACATCCCTCTGGGTTAATGCAAGCGGCGGTCGCCAGGCTTTAGCTTCACAAGATCGTTCGATCGCCCGTCGCGATCGCGCGTAATCGGATACTTCTCCCGGTTGCGGGTGGCGGGGTCGGGCTGGCATAACCGTTCCCGGCGAAGATCCGAGGTATGCGATGAAGAAGCGACTGCTCGTCACCCGGCGCTTGCCGGACGAAATCCATGCGCGGGCGGCGCGGGACTACGACGCGCTGCTCAATCCAGAGGACAAGCTCTATTCGACGGAGGAGCTGGTTGCGCTTTCGGGAGAGGTCGACGGATTTCTGGTCTGTCTCACCGACAAGCTGCCGCGTGCCGCGATCGACCGGTTCGATCCAAGACTGAAGGTGATTTCGACGTTTTCGGTCGGTTACGAGCACGTCGATGCGGTGGCGGCGCGCGAACGCGGCATTCCGGTCGGCAATGCGCCCAACGGCGTGACGATCGCGACGGCTGAGATCGCGATGCTGCTGATGTTGGGGGCAACGCGGCGGGCGCCGGAAGGCGAGCGGATGATCTCGGCCAAGGCCTGGACCGGCTGGACGCCGATGCAACTGCTCGGGCGGCGGCTCGACGGAAAGCGGCTCGGCATCTTCGGTTACGGCAAGATCGGGCAAGCCGTGGCGCGGCGGGCGCGGGCGTTCGACATGGAGATCCACTATCACAGCCGGTCGCGGCGGCCGGGTTCGGAAGAGCAAGGCGCGATCTATCACGCGACGCTCGACGCGCTGCTCGCGCATTCCGACGTGCTTTCGATCAACGCGCCGTCGTCGCCGGAGACGAAGCACATCATAAATGCGCGGGCGCTGGCGCTGCTGCCACGAGGGGCGATCGTCATCAATACGGCGCGGGGCGATCTCGTGGCCGACGAGGATCTGATCGCGGCATTGAAGTCGAGGCAAGTCGGCTATGCGGGCCTCGACGTGTTCGAGGGTGAGCCCAAGCACCATCCCGGCTATCTCGATCTCGACAACGTGTTCCTGCTGCCGCACATGGGGACCAGTGCGATCGAGGCCCGGATCGAGATGGGCAACGAAGCGCTCGACAACATCGATGCGTGCTTCGCCGGGCGGAAGCTGCCGCACGCGGTGAATTAGGGATTTGAAGGACGGGCATGGCACGGGTTGAACAGATATTCGCGACCTCGCTCTACAGCGCGCCGATCGGGGGCGGGCGGGTGAAGTCGTTTCTGGAGGAGTTGCGGGTGGCGTGCCGCGCGATCCAACAAGAGGACGGGGCGGGGCAGCGGTGGTCCGACGAAGCTGGATATAAAGGCTATACCTCTTATGCTTCGCTCAACGATCTGCCGGTACGCAATCCGACGTTCGCGGAGTTGTGCGATCGGTTGGTGCCGCATCTCGTCGAGTTCGCGACGTCGGTCGATTTCGATATGCGCGGGCTGACGCCGCAAGTCGACTCGATCTGGATCAACGTCCTCGAGCCGGGCGGTACGCATACGGGCCACATCCACACCAACAGCGTGATCTCCGGCACGCTCTATGTCGACATTCCGCCGGGGGCGAGCGCGATCCGCTACGAGGATCCGCGGCTTGCGATGATGATGGCAGCACCGCCGCGGCGGGCACGCGCAGCCGCGCACAACCGCAACTTCATCTATGTGCAGCCGACGCCCGGCACGATACTTCTCTGGGAAAGCTGGCTTCGCCACGAGGTTCCGGTCAATATGGCGGACGAGGATCGCATTTCCGTCAGTTTCAACGCCGTGCTGATGTGAGCCGGTTCGGGCTTCGTCAGTGCCAGCGACAGGCGAGAAAACGATCTTTCGTGGAGGAACTCGAGTGACGGCTGCATCCGACTTCGGCGCCATGCCGCCGCTCTTTCCGTATGGCAAGGAGTTGATGGCGGGGTTCAAGCGCCAGCGGATCAAGACGAGCGGGGCCGAGATCGAGGTGGCGGTGGCCGGCAAGGGGCCGCCGCTGTTGCTGATTCACGGCAATCCGCTGTCACTGGTGTCGTGGCACAAGGTTGCGCCGTCGCTTGCCAAGAGCTTCACGGTGGTTGCGACGGATCTGCGCGGCTACGGCGATTCATCAAAGCCGGAAGGTGGCGGGGATCATTCCGACTACACGTTCCGCGCGATGGCGCTCGACAATGTCGAGGTGATGGAGAGCCTCGGCTTCAAGCGGTTCTCGGTGGCCAGCCACGATCGCGGGGCGCGGGTCGCGTTCCGGATGTGCCTCGATCATCCCGGCCGGGTCGAGCGGATGGTGTCGCTCGACATCGTGCCGACGCACCATCTGCTGACCAACATCTCGATCGGTTGGGGCTCGGAGAGCTACCACTGGTTCTTCCTGGCGCAGAAGGCGCCTTATCCCGAGACACTGATCTGCCGGGATCTCGAGTATTACATCAAGTACAAGCTCAACAAGCGCGGGGTGGGGCTCGACATCTTCACAGCCGAAGCGATGGCGGAATACATCCGTTGCACGACCCCCGAACAGATCCATGCCGTGTGCGAGGACTATCGCGCGACGCTGACGCTCGACTTCGAGATGGACAAGGCGGATTTCGGGCGCAATCAGATCGCGTGTCCGGTGTTGCACCTGTGGGGCTCGAACAGTCATGTCGGCCGCAATTTTGAGCCGATCCTGGCATGGGAACCGTGGTGCCGCGACGTGCGCGGGTGGGCTATTCCGACGGGGCACTATCCGGCGGAGCACCGGCCTGATCTCATCTACCCGACGTTCTGGCAGTTCTTTTCCGGCCAGGAGCCGGAGCCCTACATCGGGCCGCATTGAGGCGGGGCGCGTCAAAACAACGAAAAGCGGTAGGCCGTGCTGAGCGTCAGCCAGTGCGAGCCTTCACCGTTGATGTTCCGGCCGTAGATGAGGTCGACGGAGAATTCGTCCACCGGCCTGTAGCGGACGCCGCTCTGGAAGCGGGGGCGCGTTTCCCAGCCGAGGTCGTCGCCATTGAACTGGCCGAAGGTTTCCACGGTCATGGAGAACTTCGGCATGAACAGCCAGTCGAATCCGGCGCCCCATGTGGCGAAGTCACGGTCGTTGGCCTGATCCCCTATCCAGCCGCCATTGAGGTTTATGCGTAAGGTCTGGGAGAGCCGTAACGTCGCTGGAATGTAGGCGAAGTTACTGGTGGTTTCGCCCTTTATGGCGTCGTAGGCCGTGCCGGCGATAAGTCCGAAGCCGAAGCGGCCGATCGCTGTGGGCACCAGGTTGAATTTCACGAACGGCGTAACGGAAGTGTACCAGTCCTGGTCCGCGCGCCCCCGCGTCGTCTGAAGCACGAATTCCATCCGCGGCACGTTGCTGACGATGCAGGAGGGGCTGACGGTGGCGAGGCCGTCGCGATTGCGGGCCCAGGAGGTCCACCCCTCGACTTTGCAGGCCCCGGCGTCTCCGACGTCAGCCGTGTCGACACCGTAGGCCGTGCCTGCCGCGTAAGCCGTGCTGTCGGGGGCAGTCACCGGCAGAAACAAGGCGCCCAAAGACGCTGCCAAGAGAGCGCGGGCAAGCTGCCGGGTGTTCGTTTCGGTCATCTGGCCGTCCTCGCGCTGTCGTCCAAATCACGATCGGGGACCGTTCGTGTGCGAATCAGTACGGAGACGATCATAGCTCATGGGGTCGTGGCGTGGCCCGAGTTCCACAATCAGGTGTGACGTTACCGATTGTGACGTTGCGCGCTTCATACACTCCCGCTCATCAATTGAATTATGTGTATTTTCAGGTCGCACGTTTGTCTTCTCTCAATTCTTGCAGGTGATCTTCCTCGTATGGCAATGATCAGTAAGGAAAATCGGAGTATCGGCAGTCATGAAATTGCAATCGATCAACGATCCCATCGCTATGCAGATGTTGAGTTCCTTGGCGATGGAGTTGGGTGCGCTTGAAACCGCCACGGGGCAGATTCGCACCCGGCTTGACAC
>CAMDMH010000389.1 GCA_945901835.1 Devosia equisanguinis
TCAATGCCACCGCGCCGATCGTCACCGAGCCCATGGCCCACAACTTGATCGCAAGCCCCGTTGCGCCCACCAGCAGAAGTCCGTTGATCACATAGAGTGCCAGCTCCATTTGCGTCAGGTTGCGCTGGCCCCGCTGATACTTCTCGAGATGATCCTCCATGACGGCGCGTGACGCCGCATCCTCCCGGGTTGCGTGCGCGAACAGCTTCACCGTCTGGATATTGGTGTAGCTGTCGATGATCCGCCCGTTCAGCACCGAGCGCGCCTCGGACGACTGGTAGGAATACTCCTTGATCCGCGGCACGAAGAACCACAGCACGATTCCGTAGAGGATCAGCCAAATGACGAGCGGAACCGTCAGCCGCCAGTCGGCTTCCGCGAACAGCAGCAGCGCGCCGACCCACTGCACGACGGCGAACCACAGTGCTTCCGTGACCTGCACGACGGACTCGCGCAGCGCCGTGCCCGTCTGCATCACCTTCGAGCCGATCCGGCCCGCGAAATCGTTCTGGAAGAACCCCAGGCTCTGCCGCAGCACGTAGCGGTGCGTCTCCCAGCGGATACGCGTCGTGTAAGCGCCTGCGATCGTCTGCTGCTTGAGGAGATCGTGCCCTGTAGAAATCACCGGCCGCAGGATGAGCGCGACGAACCCCCAGAACAGCAGCATTCCCGCATTGTCGGAAAGAAAAGTCTCCGGGCTCTTCGCGTCCTTCATCATATCGACCACGCGGCCGACGAACGCATAGAGCGCGAGTTCGATCAGCGAACCCACGAGCCCCACCACCATCAAGGCGGCGAACCACGGCCACACCGGCTTCACGAAGTGCCAGTAGAACGCCCACATCGTCGAAGGCGGACGCGGCGGCACTTCCGCCGTGAACGGATCGATTCTCGTCTCGAACCACTCGAAGATAGAATTCACACGCACCTCTTTCATCCCCTCTCCCCGTCCTTCACGGGGAGAGGGTTAGGGTGAGGGGCGGCCATTCGGCTCGGGCAGCAATTGTTGCCGCCCCTCACCCCGCCCCTCTCCCCATCGCAGGAGTGCAATGGGGAGAGGGAGATCATTTCTTATCCGCGTTGTTGAGCCGCGCGATCAGGCTCGACGTATCCCAGCGCGCCCCGCCCTGCCGCTGGACCTCCGAATAGAACTGATCGACCAGAGCCGTCAGCGGAAGACTGGCGCCGGCACGCCGCGCCTCGTCGAGACAGATGCCGAGATCCTTGCGCATCCAATCGACCGCGAACCCGAAATCGAACTTGCCATCCGTCATCGTCTGCCAGCGGTTCTCCATCTGCCAGGATTGCGCCGCCCCCTTGGAGATCGTCTCCATCACCTTCGGGATGTCGAGCCCGGACTTCTGCGCCAGATGCAACCCCTCGGCCAACCCTTGCACAACGCCCGCGATGCAGATCTGGTTCACCATCTTGGCGAGCTGCCCCGCGCCGGCGGGACCGATCAGGTTCATCATCTTCGCGTAATGCGCGATGACAGGCTTCGCACGCTCGAAGGCACTCTCGTCTCCGCCGGCCATCACCGTCAGCACGCCGCCTTCCGCGCCGGCCTGTCCGCCCGACACCGGCGCATCGAGGAAATCGAAGCCTTTCGCCTTCGCCGCGGCATGAAGTTCCCGCGCGATGTTGGCCGACGCCGTCGTATTGTCGACGAACACGGCGCCCTTCTTCGCGGTTCCAAACGCGCCGTTCGCGCCCGTGGTGACTTGCCTCAGATCATCGTCGTTGCCGACGCAGCAGAACACGAAATCGGCGCCGTCTGCAGCTTCGGCCGGCGTGGCTGCAGCACGGCCCTTGCCGTGCTTGGCGACCCAATCCTGTGCCTTCGCTTGAGTGCGATTATAGACCACGATGTCGTGGCTGCCCTTCTTCAGAATGTGCCCAGCCATGGGATACCCCATCACGCCAAGCCCGATCCAAGCCACTTTGGCCATCTTGTTCTCCTCGCGCACCAAATGGAATGTGGTCGGCGCGCGCAATGCGTGCCAACCCTGCCGAACGTCTAGCCCCGCAATTCATACCAAGCCAGCTATAGCGCTTAGCGGCGCTTCTTCTTGGTTTTGGTCTTCTTGGCGACGACGTCCGCGCACGGAACCGCCGTGACGACGCACTTCGCTTCCAGGATAGCGCCCTGGCGGCAGTCGTACTTGACCGATCGCGCCGTGGCCGTGTTGGCGAACTGAGTGCCATGCTTGGCCCGGACCTTGTTGCCCCAATCGGCAAGCGCATTGGAGCGCGCCAGCGCAGTCCCCTGGCCGGCAATGCCCATACCAGTCCCCTGGCCGATCATGCGGCCCTTGCAGACAGTCGCGGCCTCGGCGCCCTCGGCCTGAATCAGCGACACCCCGGCAAACGCGGCCACGGCGGCGGTCAGCACAAGAATTTTGTTCGTCTTCATGAGATAATTCCTCCACGATCGAGATAGGTTGCGCATCGATGCGGCGTCCGACCGGCCTAATCTGCCACAACGGCAGGCCCGACGCAGCGAGCAATTGCAGCCTTTGCGCGCAGCAATCAAGAGGAGACGATCTTTGCCGAAAGCGACGACCGCCCGATCGCCGGCCCCGCCGCTGCCGCTTTCGCTGGCCGACGTAGAGCGCGCAGCCAAGGTTATCGCCGGCGCGGCGCTGGACACCGACTTCGACCACAGCCGCACCTTGTCTTCGATGCTCGGCGCCGAGATCTGGCTGAAATTCGAGAACCTGCAGTTCACCGCCTCTTTCAAGGAGCGTGGCGCACTGAACAAGCTGTCAGCCCTGTCGAAGGATGAGCGCAGCGCCGGTGTCATCGGGATGTCGGCCGGCAATCACGCCCAGGGCGTCGCCTACCACGCCCGCCGGCTGGGTATCTCCGCGACCATCGTGATGCCGGAGGGAACCCCGACGGTGAAGGTCGAGAATACCCGCGGCCATGGTGCCGAAGTCATCGTGACCGGCGCTACCCTCGAAGACGCCGCCGCCTACGCCCGCCAGCGCGCCACCGACAAAGGCCACATCTTCATTCACCCCTACGACGACCCGCTCATCATGGCCGGCCAGGGCACCATCGCGCTCGAGATGCTACGCGCGGTGCCGAAGCTCGACGTGCTCGTCGTACCCATCGGCGGCGGCGGGCTCATATCCGGCATTGCCGTTGCCGCCAAGGCGATCAAGCCCGAGATCGAGATCGTCGGCGTCGAGGCCGAACTCTATCCGTCGATGTTGAACCGCATCGACAACGGCACCCGCCCCTGCCGCGGCGATACGCTCGCCGAAGGCATCGCCGTGAAGTCGCCGGGAAAGCTCACCGAGCAGATCGTCCGAGCGCTGGTCTCCGAAATCCTGCTCGTCAGCGAGATCGAGCTGGAAAACGCCGTCACGCTGCTGATCGAGATCGAGAAGACCGTAGTCGAAGGCGCCGGCGCGGCCGGCCTCGCCGCCATGATTCAGCACCCCGCGCGGTTCCAGGGCAAGCACGTCGGCTTGGTCCTGTGCGGCGGCAACATCGACACTCGCCTGCTGGCGAGTGTGTTGACCCGTGAACTAGCCCGCGAAGGCCGCCTATCCGAGCTGGAAGTCGACTTGCCTGACCGGCCCGGACAACTGGCCCGGCTCACGGCGGCTCTCGCCGAGGCCGGCGCCAACGTCATCGAGGTCGTCCACCAGCGCGTCTTCACCGATACGCCGGCCAAATCCGCAGCCGCCCGTTTCGTCGTCGAAACCCGCGACCGTATCCATCTCGACGAGACCATCGCTCGCCTCGAGGCTGCGGGTTTTTCCGTTGCGATCCCGCCCCGCCGCAAGCCGCGTTGAAGGAATCGCGGTCCCTCAAATCGAGATCCCGAGCACATCGGGCATGGCGACCATCACCGCCGCGGCGGCCGCGATCAGGAGGACGCTGGCGCAAGCTACCAAGCGTTGCGGCCATACCTTTCGCTTGACCTTGAGCGCAACGACATTGCTCGCAACCGGAGCTACGCCCGCGTCTACAGTCGCAACTGCGTCTGCAATGTTGCTGTTGGCAGCGGCCGGCGAAACATCTGCATCGATCTCCAAGGCAGCGGCAACGGCTGGTTGCGGCAACTCTTCCCCTGTGATGCCAGCCGGTTTGTCATGGCTTGCGTCGGCAAGCGACGGCACTTCCGTGACCGCCTCGCCAGCCCCGTCCCCGATCGGCGGTTCGCTGGCTGCGACGACCTCGTCCGCCGCTTCGTTGCTGGCCTTGCAAGCCTCGACTGGCGCTGCAAGCTGCTGCACTTCGGGGGCGTCGTCGATGATCGCGGCAGCCTCGAGGGTCGGGTCGACGGCATCTTCAACCGACACGGTCGCATGCGCAACTTCGGCAGCGGCCGCGAATTCCGCAACCGTCGCTTCGATACGGGCGCAAAGACCGATCGCGAAATTTCGGCCGGTTCGCCACAGGCAACGACAGCTTCGGCTTCGTCGGTTTCGACCTCGTCGACAACCTGTCCCGCTGCAATCGGGGCAACGATCGCCTCGACGGCATTGTCGCTCG
>CAMDMH010000390.1 GCA_945901835.1 Devosia equisanguinis
GGCAGCGGCTGCGAACTCGTCAGCCACGTCGTCGTCGCCGGCCGTACTACCGTTGGAGCGAACACGCGGATCTTTCCATTCGCGTCTATCGGTCACCAACCGCAGGATCTGAAATACAGCGGCGAGGCCTCGACACTGTCGATCGGCGCCAACTGTATTCTTCGCGAAGGGGTCACCATGAACCCCGGCACGCAAGGTGGTGGCTTGGTGACCCGGGTCGGGGACAACTGCGCGTTTCTCGCCAACAGCCACGTCGGTCACGACTGTATCGTCGGCAACAATGTGATCTTCTCCAACAACGTGATGCTGGCCGGACACTGTGTCGTCGGAGATTTCGCGATCCTGGGCGGTGGCGCCGCTGCCATTCAGTTCGCCCGGATCGGGGCGCACGGGTTCCTCGGCGGCATGTCCGGTCTAGAGAACGACCTCATTCCCTACGGTATGGCGCTGGGCAATCGCGCGCATCTTTCCGGGCTCAATATCATCGGGCTGCAGCGGCGTGGCTTTTCCCGCGAGGACATTCACAAGCTGCGCCGGGCCTATCGCCTTCTGTTCGCCGAGGAAGGCACGCTGAAGGAGCGGGTCGACGACGTCGCGGTGGAATACGCAGATCATGCGATCGTCCAGGAGATCGTCGCATTCATCCGCGAGGGCGGTAAGCGCTCGCTCTGTACGCCGCGCAACGCCAACGAGGTCTGAGCGCCTTGGATAGAGCCGGGACCAGGCCACGTGCGGGAGCCGAGGCCGCTCCGCTCGGTATTCTGGCGGGTGGCTCAGGCGTGCCCTCCGAAATTGCTGCTGCCGTCGCCGCGCGTGGCCGCGGGGTGCATATCGTCGGCATCGCCGGTGAAGCCGAGCGGGATATCGATAGATACCCGCACACCTGGGTGAACCTCGGCGGTATCGGTGCGATGATTCGCGCGTTCCGCGACAACGGGTGCCGCGAGATTGTGATCATCGGCCGCGTGCGCCGCCCAAACCTCGCGTCGATACGCCCCGATCTCGGCTTCTGGACGAGCTTGCCGGTGCTGCTGCGGCTGTTGCGTGGCGGCGATGATGCGATCCTCCGACTTGTCGTCCGTTTTTTCGAGCGTCACGGGTTAAAGGTCGTCGGCGCACATGAGGCGGCACCCGAATTGATCGCGCCAGCGGGTGTGCTGGGTAGCAATACCCCCGACGCCTCGGATCAGGCCGCGATATGCCGATGCACCCAGGCGCTTGCAGCGTTGGGCCCATTCGATGCCGCCCAGGCGGCGATCGCCTACGACGGCGGTCTCATCGCAGTGGAGGGCGCCGACGGCACCGACGCGATGCTGGGTCGCCTAGCCGCGCCCAACGCGTTGATGCGTCATCCGTTGGCCGCGTCTGGGGCAAGGCGCTGCGTTCTCGTCAAGATGCCGAAGCCCGACCAGGATCGCCGAATCGACCTTCCCGCCATCGGCCCGGAGACGATGCGCCGGGCATCCGCCGCAGGTCTCGCCGGCATCGCCGTGATGAGTGGGCAAACGCTGTTCGCCGAGCGGCAGCACGCGATCGAGTTGGCAGACGCAGCAGGACTGTTCGTGATCGGTCTCGAGCCCGTAACCGCACCTCGCGACACGACAATGGCGGAAATGCCGAACGGCCTTGCAGGGTTGAAGACGCGCGCCCAGCGCTCACCATCCGCTGCCCACCTCGACGATGCGCGATTGGGCGCCAGTGTCCTCGCTGCCATAGAACCGCTCTGGCCGCAGGCGTGCGCCGTCGTCTCCCGCGGCTATGTGCTGGCGACGGAAGGGCCTGGGGGCGCAATGTCGGCTGCCGGGCGCGCCGGCCGGCTCAAGCCTTGGGGGACGCGGTTCCTGCGCCGCAGATCGGGTGTCCTCGTGATGACCGACATCGCCTGCGAACTCGGCTATGATCCCGCCGAACTCGTGCGCCGCGCGCATGCGAGCAACCTCGCGGGCATCGCCATCATGCACTCGCCCCGCGACGAGGCGGCGTTGGCCGCGCTGCGCTCGGAGGCCGACCGCACGGGCCTGTTTCTCCTCGCACCGGGAGACGCGCGATGACCGATCCAGCGACTGGCGCAACTCAGATCGCACGAGCACTGAGGATCTTCATCGTTGCTGGAGAGCATTCCGGGGATGCGCTCGGCGCCAAGCTGATGGCCGCGATCGCCATGCTGTACCCAGGCCCCATTGAATATGAGGGTGTCGGCGGCGACCTGATGGAGGCCGCGGGGCTACATTCGCTGTTCCCGATGTCCGATGTCGCCGTGATGGGTGTGGGCGCGATCCTCAAGCGCCTCAGGCCGATCGTGCAGCGGGTCTATCGCACCATCGATGCCGGCCTCGCCTTCGATCCCGATGTGGTCGTCATCATCGACGCGCCCGAGTTCACGCACGCGATTGCAAAGCGCATCCGTCGCAAGAAACCAGAGATCCCGATCGTCGACTATGTGAGCCCGACCGTGTGGGCGTGGCGGCCCGGGCGCGCCAGAGCGATGCGGCCCTATGTCGATCATCTGTTGGCCCTGCTGCCGTTCGAACCGGAAGCGCATCGGCGTCTCGGCGGCCCCGTGTGCACCTACGTCGGCCACCCCCTCGCAGAACGCATCGAGGAGCTCCGAAGGCTCGATCCCGCGCCGCTCGCGGCGCGGCTGGGGCTCGATCGGGAAAAGCCTGTGCTGGTGGTCCTACCGGGAAGCCGCCGCTCGGAAATCGGACGCTTGCTGGAAGTCTTTCGGCAGACCACCGAGAGGCTGTGCACCGATGCAGGAAGCGCTCCCGAGATCATCATTCCCGTCGTCTCGTCGGTGCGCGAGATGATCGAGGAGAGCCTGCCGCGTTGGACCACTCGCCCGCATCTCGTGTTCGGCGAGGACGACAAGTGGCAGGCATTCCGTCTGGCGACGGCAGCGCTCGCCGCGTCTGGCACCGTCACGCTCGAGCTGGCGGTTGCGGACACGCCGATGGCGATCGCCTACAAGGTCGAGCCTTGGACCGCGCCGTTCCTGCGCCGTCTCATCAAAATCGATCAGGCGGGCCTGCCCAACCTGATCCTCGGGGAAAAGCTGTTCCCCGAGTTCATCCAGGAAAACGCTACGCCCGAGGCGATGGCGGCTGCACTTCGCCCCCTCCTGAGCGATACGCCGGTACGCGACCGGCAGCTCGCAGGCCTATCGCGCATTCCGGAACGACTTGCCATTCCGCATGGCAGCCCCAGCGAGACGGCGGCGCGGATCGTCCTGGAAGAAGCGGCCAAGCGCGTGCGCTAATTTCCCACGCGATGGTTGTCTCGGCGGGCCATTTGCGATTTTCTCACGATACCGTTCCGGCCGAACGAGCGCGGACAATCATGGAGGACGCTGCACATGGATCTGACGATCGCGTTAGAACGCTACGACCGGCACTTCCCGTTCTTCGACGGCAGCGTGAAAGCGCCCGCCGGGACCAACTATCGCGCGCTCCAGGTCGGTCAGTCGCACCCGCTCAAGGACGGCATCGATCGCCACGGCTGCATGCTGCACAAGAAGCTCTACGATGTCGCTGAATTCTCGATGTCTACGTACCTGATGGCGATCGACCGCAAGGTGCCGATAATCGGAATTCCAGTCTTTCCGCGGCGCCTGTTCTCGTCGGGATTGATGTTCGTTCGCGCGGACAGCACCATCACGGAGCCCAGGCAACTGAAGGGCAAGCGCGTCGCGATCCGCGCCTTCCAGACGACGCTGTCGCTGCTCGCCAAGGGTGATCTCAAGTTCGAGTACGGCATGCCGTGGGAGGATATCCACTGGCTCGTCGAGGACGAGGAGAAGATCCCGTTCACCCCGAAGGCTGGCGTGAAGATCGAGATGCTTCCCAAGGGCTCGGACGTCGGCCATCTCCTGCGTGACGGGAAGTGCGACGCCGTCATCCAGCCGCATCCGCCCGGATCGATCATGAAAGGCGAGGTGAAGGTGCGCCGTCTGTTCCCCGATCCAGATGGCGAAGAGCTGAGATACTACAAGAAATACGGCTACTGGCCGATCATGCACATCGTCGTCATGTGGCAGGAGTTGGCCGACAAGAACCCATGGTTGCCGGCTGCCTTGATGGAGATGTGGGGCCAGGCGAAAGCGATCAGCGGCGACTATTACACCGATCCCAACTGGTCGCAGCTCGCCTGGGGCCGCCGCCATTTCGAGCGCGAAATCGAGCGTTTCGGGACGAGCGACCTGTTCCCGAACGGCCTCGCCGTGAACCGCGGCAACATCGAGCAGTTCATCAAGTATTCCAGGGATCAGCAGCTCATCAAAGGCGATTTCTCGGTCGACGACCTGTTCCACCCGAGCGTCAGGGGGACTTGAGGAGCGTTTATGGTTTGGCGAATTGCCGGGAATCTGCCCGCGTTGTTCCGAGGCGCGGGAAATCCTGCAGGTCGTCGATGGCGCGCTTGATCGCTGCGAGAACGTTACGGGAGCCAGTCGGACTGCGTTCGGTGAGGTAAGCCTCGATCGCTTCCAGGTCACACAGGGCGCGTG
>CAMDMH010000391.1 GCA_945901835.1 Devosia equisanguinis
ACACAGAAACCGGCATCTTCAATTCCGGCCCGACGGTGAACCTCGGCGGCGGGACACTGACCAACGCGGGGATCATGTCCCCGGGCGGGAGCGGAGTTCCCTCGACCACCACCGTCACGGGCAACTACGTCCAATCGGCGACAGGACGCCTCGCCATCGATGCGGATTGGATCTCTGGTCAGTCCGACAAACTGGCCATTTCAGGCACCGCCAAACTGGCCGGCACGGTCTTCGTCAATCCGCTGAATTTTCCGACCACGGCGGCATCCGGCCTAACGAGGACGTTCACGATCGTCACCGCCAACGGCGGCATCACCAACAACGGCCTAACGGCGCCCAACACAGCGCCAGTCACGTATTCCCTCCTGCAGCCCGACGCGAACACGCTCGACCTGAAGGCGGCAATCAATTTCGCCGGACTAGATTAGCAGCACTGGCAACGCCATAGCAGGCGGTTTGAATGGCCTCGTTGCGCAAGGGATCACTCTCGGTTTCATGAGCGAGCTTCTCGCCCTGCCGACCCAGCAGCAATTGGGAGCGGCTCTTGCCAGCCTCACGCCTGCGGGTGAAAGCGCATCGCACTCCTCGGCTATGACAACCGGCGCCACCTTCGCCGGACATCTGCAGTCGTGCCGTGTCGCGGGCGAGGGCGACGAGCATGCCGTCATTCGCGAAGGGCAATGCATCTGGGCGCGCACGACAGCGCGCAGGCTCGGGCTCGACGCGGGCCAGGACGGCCAGGCGATGCAGGAGAGGTCGCTGCTCTACACCGGCGGCGTGCAGTTCGACCTCGGCGGTCCCTGGCGCTTGGGAACCGGGCTCGGCTATGAAACATCGAACTCGCGTATTGCAAGTGGCGCCAGGACCGATACCGAGCGCATACACGCGGGTGTAATCATCAAATATAATCCGGGGCCTCTGTTTCTATCCGGCGGCATTACGGGTGGTTACGGATGGTCGGATAACCGCCGGCCGGTGTTATTCGGCGCTTTTAGTGCGACAGCAACTTCTGAGAGCCAGTCCGCATTTGCAGCCGCACGGCTGACAGCCGCGTACCAGTTCAATTTCGGGAGTTGGTATGCGAAGCCGCAAGTCGATTTCGCTCTGACCGGACTTCACCGCGATGCCTTCGTCGAAACGGGGAGTGGCGGGATCGCGCTCGCCGTGCGTCAAAGCAACGACAAGGTTTTCACGGCCTCTCCGTTGCTCGAACTCGGTACGCAGTTCGGGATTTCCGATTTCGGGGTGGCGCGGCCCTTCGTTCGTGCAGGTTTCACTTGGCGTGACAAGGATACATTTGCAACGACGGCTTCATTCGCGGAAGCGTCGTCGGAACTTTCCCGGTTCACGATCCAGACCAAGGTCGACAAGGTCGTCGGAGATGTCGGCGCCGGTATCGATGTCGTCGGCCGCGGGGACACCGCGCTCCGCATCCTCTAAGAAGGGCAGTCCGGTGAACTGACGACACAGCACTCGGGCACAGCGAAACTCAGCGTCAAGTTCTGACCTCGCCCCCGAGGAACCTGGATCAGCGCAAGTGCGCCTGGGCCGTTCCTGCTGGCCTCAACTCGCCTCGAGGATTTTGGCGGTGTCATTGGCGGCCGGAAGCGTGGCCGGGATGCTCGCATCGACGGGCTTGGGCCGTTTGGCTTTGACGGGCGCGGGCAGCAGGCGCTCTTCCTTCCAATGCAGGTAGCCCATGAAGAACGTGCCGGCGACCATGATGATCTTGCCGAACAGGAACAGAGCGGCGAGCGTATTGTAAAAGGCCATCTGTCGGCTCCGCTGCTTACGATCGTTGGTCGGTAGCGTGGATGTAGCGAGCCGTGCTGACGGACGCCTGACGGTTTTGAAGATACTTGGCGGCGGTTACAGCGAACGCCGGTCGTTGACTGGTTCCGGGAAGCCCTGCGCTGCTGACACCGGTTGGCGAAAACACCGTGTCATCCTCGGGCGTGGGCGATGTCCGTCAGGACCCGAAGCCGCATTCCCGAGGACCCATGGTGCAGCCGGCAATCTGCGTCGTTGCGTGCACCATCGGCGCAACCGTCCAAATGGGTCCTCGAGCCGTGCCTGCGGCCTGCCCGAGGATGAACCGCTTTGGGGTGACGACGCGCCCCTTAGATCGCCATCCCGGTAGACGCGGGCGGTGGGTCGAAGCACACTGCAGCCATCCAGCGATTCAATGAGGTCTTAGGAAACATGACACTCCCACTCGTCACCGCCAACGGCGCGGCCATCCCGCCGATCGGGCTCGGCACATCGCAGCTTCTGAACGAGGTCGGCGTTGCGTCGGTGAAGTCGGCGCTGCAGGCGGGCTACCGGTTCATCGACACGGCGGCGCGGTACGACAACGAGGAGGCTGTCGGCGAGGGGCTGCGGGCGAGCGGTGTGGCGCGCAAGGATATCTTCCTGCTGACCAAGGTTTACTGGACGCATCTGGCGGCCGCCGACTTCAAGCAATCCACCGAAGACAGCCTCAAACGCCTCGGCGTCGATCACGTCGATCTACTGCTGATCCACTGGCCCAACCCGAAGATCCCCTTGGCCGAGACGGTCGGCGCGCTCAACGAGATGAAGACGCGCGGGCTGACGCGGCACATCGGCGTGGCGAACTTCACGACCGCGCACATCGAGGAGGCGGTCCGGCTGTCGGCGGCGCCGCTGGTGGTCAATCAGTGCGAATATCACCCGTATCTCGACCAGTCGAAGGTGCTGGCGGCGTGCCGGCGGCATGGCATGGCGTTCATGTCGTACAGTCCGTTGCGGCAGGCGGGGGCCGGCGGGCCGCTGGAAGATCCGCAGGTCGCCAAGATCGCCGAGGCGAAGGGCGTTTCGCCAGCCCAGGTCATCCTGCGCTGGCACATCCAGCAACCCGGCGTGATCGCGATACCCAGGTCGACCAATCCCGCGCGCATCGCGCAGAACATCGATTTGGACAGCTTCTCTCTGAGCAGCAAGGAAATGAGCGACATCAGCGGTCTGGCGAGGCCGGAGGGGCGCAAGGTCAAGCCGGCGCATTCGCCCGTCTGGGATTGAGCGTGGGACGAGTGCTATTTCGGCCACACTCCCGCCACTAAATCAACGGTCATACTCTGGCGTTCGACGGAGACCGCCGTTTCTTGGCGTTTCGGCATGGCTTTGGTGGATCGAGCGAAAGCGGGAACGACGATGCACGGCCTCGATATCAGACGGTTGCTGGCAGCGGCGATGTGCGCGTCGTCGATGGCGGCCAGCGCGCCGGCGGTCGCCCAGGCGCAATACTGCAAGTCCGACGAACTCTTTGCCGTCGTCGATCGCACAGGCCAGCGCTTGCGTGAGATCAACGCGGCGGGTCAGCCCCGTCTCCGCAGCAAGCTGCAGGAACTCGCCAAGAAGAATGGCTGGGCCGACGCCGACGTGGAGAGCAAGGGGCAGCTTGCGATCGAGGACGACGTGATCCGGGGGTTGGATACGCGGGCGGCCTAACTGCTCACAGACATCGACCGGCTCGCCGACGTCCAGCCCGACGACGATGCGATATGCAAGCGTCTCGATGAGGCGCGTACCAAGTCCGGTCAGCTCATAGAGGTGGCGCAGCAGCGCGCGACGCATGCCCTGGCGCGGATCGATCTTGCCTTGAAGCCGGCGTTGGCGTCGGCCGCGCCCCCGGTTGCCGCAGCCCCATCCGTACCTCCGGCCGCGCAGACGACGGCAGCCGAATCTCAGTCGCGACCTGCACCCACACCAGCGTCGCCGCGGCCGAAGGCTGCTGCGGCTGCGCCGGCGTGGGATACGAAGACTGTGGATGCGCGAACGGTCCGCGATATCTCACCGGCACCGGCCGTCATGGAAGCCATGCCGCCGCCGCCGGATCCCGGTGCGCTCGGTTATTCCCCCGACGAGATCAACGCTGCAGGCCGTGGCGTCTTCGGATCGATCTCCGCCGGGCTCGCCAGCGTCATCGATCATGCGTTCCAAAAGTTCGGCCGTCCGACCGGCTACATCATCGGCGATGAAGGCGGAGGCGCATTCTTCGCGGGGCTGCGCTACGGCCAGGGTCGGCTGGTGACAAAAACACAGGGCGAGCGGCGGGTGAACTGGCAGGGGCCGTCGGCCGGTTTCGATTTCGGCGTAGCCGGTTCGCAGGTGATGTTCCTCGTCTACAGCATCGAGGATCACGATCAGCTCTACTAACGGTTCACCGGCGTCGATGGGTCGGCGTATCTCGTCGGCGGCGTCGGGATTACTTTTATGAAGCGCGGCAAGGTGATCCTCGCGCCGATCCGCACCGGCCTGGGCTTCAGGGTGGGCGCCAACCTCGGCTATCTCAAGTTCACATCCAGCCCGAGTTTGAAACCGTTCTGATGCTCTGTTGGTGAAGCAAAGCTCACCAAGGCAGCAAGCCTATGCCATAGCCCGGCGCTAGGAACACGCCGGCCCAGACGAACGAGGAGAGGACGCTGCCCAGCACGAAGAGCAGCCACGGCATGTCCATCATGCCGGCGA
>CAMDMH010000392.1 GCA_945901835.1 Devosia equisanguinis
ACCGAAACCCAGCATGATCGCTGCATAGGGCAGCGACGCCGAGCCGCGCGACACCCCGAACTCCGCCTGCACGGCGGGAAGTGCCACGGCGAACGACCACATTCCCACGCCGCCGATGGTGCCGAGCGCAAGACCAGCCGCAAGCCGCACCCACGCGAACCCACCGTCGATATCGGGATGCGCGGCGGCTGCCCGCACGCTGCTCGGTTGTCCGCTGGTCATGATCTCGTCGGGTCGTTGGCCGTGTGCCGATTGAAGAGCCGTATTGTTAGGCAACGACCTAATCAGACTTGGCAGCCCTAGCCTACCATGACCTCAATTCTCGCGCGTCACCGCACTCTCGTGCCAGCGCCGCAGCAGCAGATGCGAGATCCACGATGTGATCAGGAAGATTACGATGCCGCTGAGCGAGATCAGCAGCAGGGCGGCGAACATCCGGGGGATCTTGAGCTGGAACCCCGCTTCCAGAATCGAATACGCGAGACCCGAGGCCGTCCCGCCCGTGCCCGCCACGAACTCGGCCACGACAGCGCCTATCAGCGCAAGGCCGCCAGAAATCTTCAATCCACCGAGAAAATACGGCAACGCCGCGGGGAGCCGCAGATACCACAGCGTCTGGCCCCGGGATGCGCCATAGAGCTGGAACAGATTGATCAGGTTGTGATCGACCGAATTGAGGCCCAGGATCGTGTTCGACAGGATCGGAAAGAACGCCACGATCCATGCGCAGATGAACAGCGACAGCGGGATGTTGTTGTTCGTCCATATGATGATGAGCGGCGCGATCGCCACGATCGGTGTCACCTGCAGGATGACCGCGTACGGGAAAAGCGACATCTCCAACCACTTCGACTGCGTGAACAACACCGACAGCAGCACCCCGACCAGCACAGCGCCAGCAAGCGCGGCCAGCGCGATCTTGAGCGTGATCCACAAGGCGCCCGACAACAGAGCCCAGTCCGTGAAGACCGTCTCGATGATCTTCGATGGCCCCGGCATCACGTAGCTGGGTATGTCGCGCACCTGAACGACGGCTTCCCACAGCATCAACGCGAACACACCGATAGCGACGGGCGCGATGATCGACGGCCATTGGCTCACCGGCAATCCCAACACCCGCCGCTCGACGGCGAAAACCGGCATGGCGCCAGCGTCCGTGCCGTCGGCATTTCCAGCCTCCCTCATCCGCTGATCGCCCTCTTCAACGTCTCCGACGCCTGCCGGCAAAGCCGCCCATAGTCTGGCGACGTCCGGAAATCCTCGTCCCGCGGATAGGGCGCATCGACGGTGAGATCGGCGATCACGCGCCCGGGCCGCGCCGCCATCACGACGATGCGTTGGGAAAGATAGACGGACTCGAACACCGAGTGCGTCACGAAAATCGCCGTGAACCGTTGCTCGCCCCACAGCCGCAGGAGATCGTCGTTGAGCTTGTGGCGCGTGATCTCGTCGAGTGCGGCAAACGGCTCGTCCATCAGAAGAATGCGCGGCTGAGTGACGAGAGCCCGCGCAATCGACACGCGCATTTTCATGCCGCCGGAAAGTTCCCGCGGATACGAGCCCTCGAAGCCTTTCAAGCCGACGTTGGCCAGCATGAGAGCTGCGCGCGTCTCGGCTTCACCACGCGCCACACCCTTCAGCTTCAACGGAATCGTCACATTGTCGAGCGCCGTAGACCACGGCATCAGCGTCGGCTCCTGGAAGACGAAACCGAGTTCGTTCGCCGGCCTCACCCCGGTCGAACCGTCCGCTTTCCGCAAACCCGGCCAATCGATGGCGCCGGCACTCACCTCGCCCAGCCCCGCGATCATCCGCAGCAACGTCGACTTCCCGCAACCCGACGGCCCCAGCAGCGACACGAACTCGCCCGCGGCAAGATCGAGATCGACATCGCGCACGGCCAGCGTGCCGTTCGAAAACTGCTTGGAAACCTTGCGCAGCGAGACGAGCGGCTTCCCCCTCTCATCGCTTTTCGCGAGAAGCGGGCCCGGGTGAGGGGCTCCGGCAGGCGCTGCATCTGATGCGTTGGGCATGCCGGGGAGACTTCGCAATGAACTTCGGTGCTGGCCCGAGCAAGGTTCGCGCTGTTGGCGGCCCCTCACCCTCTGAGCTTTGGCGCATCCGCGCCGGGCCTCTCCCCATCGCCGTTGCGAAGGGGAGCGGAAGACAAGCTACAGTGCGACTTTCTTGTTCACGAAGTCGAGCGAGTAGGCTTGGCTGTAGTCGACGCCCTTCGGGAACGCGCCGGCATCCGCCATCGTGTCGTAGAACCGCTTCCACCGCTCGTCCGTCATCGCACCGATGCCGAGTTTCAGCGCGTCGCCCGACTGCACGATGCCCCGCTCGTTCATCACTTTCGTGGCATGCGCGAGCTTATCGGCGCCCATGTCCGGGTTGGCCTTACGGATCAGCTCGTTCGCCTTCTCCCAGCCCGGGCCGCCCTTGAGATAGCCGGCCCAGCCCTTGATCGACGCGTCGACGAACCGCTGCACGACGTCCTTCTTCTGCGTGACGAGCTTACGCGATGTGTTGAACGTGGTGTTGTAGTTGTCGAAACCGTGGTCCGCGATAAGATGAACCACGGGCTTGATTCCGGCTTCCTTCTCGATCGCGTAGGGCTCCGACGACAGAAAGCCCTGCTGGCACAAGTTCTTGTCGGCGACGAACGGCTGGATGTTGAAGGTGTAGGGCCGCGCCTGCTCTTCCGCATAGCCGAACTTCGCCTTCAGGTAGGGCCAGTAGCTCGTACGCCCCGTGCCGCCGACGAGGATCGTCTTGCCCTTGAGGTTCTCCATCTTGTCGAGCCCGACGCCGGGATGACAGATGATGACCTGCGGATCCTTCTGGAAGATCGAGCCGACGCAGAGGAAGGGCAGCTTCTCGCGGGCATAGCTGATCGCCTCGAACGAGTTCGACATGATCATGTCGACCGCACCGCCGAGCAGAAGCTGGGACATGTTGAGCTGCGGACCGCCCATCCGGATGTCCGCCTCGATGCCGTGCTCTTTGTAGATGCCGTTCGCGACCGCGTAGCAGAACCCGCCGTGCTCGGCCTGCGCCCGCCAATTGGTGTTGTAGCTGACCTTGTCGAGCCCCTGCGCCGTCGTTTGCGTGAGGATACCAGGAGCCGCTAGCGCCGCGCCCGCCCCTCCCATCATGCCGAGCACTGCGCGGCGGCGAATGCCGTTGTTCTCGTTATTCATCCTGATATCCCCCGTGACGGATGCTCGCCCGAGGGTTGAACCCTCGCGGCCGCTGAGGCTCCTTCTAACGTAGCAAGAGACACATCGAAGCGACAGACCCGCGCTGCCCAAATGTACGGCAGTGCCAAGCCCAACTTTGCGGCACCTCCGCGATGAACCCAACAAAAAAGGGAGGCGTGAGCCCCCCTCTTCGTATTCAGCCTTCTGCTCGCGATCAATTGCCCGGCGGCACGGTCTTGACGACGGACGACGTCGGCCGCGTGTCACCGGCCGGTGCCTTGAATTCCGCACGCGCCTTCTCGTCGAATTCAGCGAGCGTGGTCACGTTCGACTTCGCGCGCATGTGCACGATCTTGTAGCCCTTGGCCTTGAGCTGGTTCAACATATCGAGTGTGCCTGACGCGGTGTGCTTCTGGAAATCGTGCAGCAACACGATGCCCTTGCCCTTCTTCTCAAGCTTCTCGAGCACACTCTTGGTGACCTGTTCGCCGCTTCGGAACTTGAAGTCGAAGCTGTCGATGTCCGTCGAGAACATCGCGATGTTGCGCGTTCCCAGATACGTCATCTGCGCATCCGGGCCCTTGAGACCGGGGAACCGGAAAAAGCTCGACGGCGAACCCGTCCCCATCGCGATCTTGACGGCACTGAAGCCCTTCTCGATCTCCTCCTTGGCCTTCTCAGGCGTCACGCCCTTGTTCGACAACATCAGGTGCGACCAGGTATGTGTGCCGACGGTATGACCGCCGGCCACGACCTGCCGCATGATCTCGGGAAACGCGATCGCATTCTTGCCGATCGCGAAGAACGTCGCCTTCGAGCAGTGCGCGGCGAGCGCGGATAGCACCAGCGGCGTCGTCGGCCACGGGCCGTCGTCGAACGTCAGCACCACTTCCATGGGCAACAGGAAATCGTGCGCCTTGTAATGCTCGAGCCCGAAACCGGGGCCACCGGTCGTATCGATTTCCACCGTGCGCGTAACGCCCAGTGCATTAGGGTTCCCCGGGCAACCAGCCTGGGCAAACACCGGTGACGCGCAGGCCACCGCCAAAGCGGCCAGAACAGCCGAACGGGCCAACATCAACATCGGTAGAACTCCCTCTGTTCAGTTCCAATAACGAAAGAGAAACAACGTAGAGCCTCTTGCAAAACGCCGAAAGGCGGATCGGTTGCGGGTGGTCTGCGACCGTCGGCGGGGCGCCTTGTCGTTGCTTGTTATGACATGACGCCCCTCACGCCGCAATTCACACACACCTCGACCGTCGGCGCCCTTCATTCCCTGA
>CAMDMH010000393.1 GCA_945901835.1 Devosia equisanguinis
ACGGACATGACCAAGGTCGATGCCTACATCATGCCCGAGGCCGAAAGTGCTTCGGGCGACGCGGCTGCGCCGGGAATCGAGAGAAGCGACGCGAAGGCCATCAACAGCCGCGGCGAACGCGATCTCTATGCCAAGCGGCAGTGGGTCTATCCGAAGCTTGCGCACGGCAAGTTCAGGAATCTGAAATGGCTGGCGATGGTGGTCACGCTCGGCGTCTACTACGCGCTGCCGTGGCTGAGATGGAATCGCGGCCCGGACCTGCCCGATCAGGCCGTTCTGCTCGACATGGCGAACAACCGGTTCTTCTTTTTCTTCCTCGAGATCTGGCCGCAGGAATTCTACTACGTCACGGGCCTTCTGGTGCTGGCGGCGCTGGCGCTTTTCTTCACGACGGCGCTCGCCGGCCGTGTCTGGTGCGGATACTCGTGCCCGCAGACGGTGTGGACCGACCTGATGGTGAACATCGAGCGGTTCTGGCAGGGCGATCGCAACGACCGTATCCGGCTCGACAAGGAGCCGTGGCACCCCGAGAAGATCGTTCGCAAGACGATGACGCACATCTCGTGGATGTTCGTCGGCGTCGCCACGGGCGGTGCTCTGGTCTTCTATTTCCGCGATGCTCCTACCCTCGCCTACGAATTCCTGACCGGCACCGCGCCTGCCATCGCCTATCTGTTCGTCGGCATCTTCGCGGCGACCACTTATGTGCTCGGCGGCACCGCGCGCGAGCAGGTCTGCATCTACATGTGTCCGTGGCCCCGTATCCAAGGCGCGATGATCGATCACGAGACGCTGCTCGTGTCCTACATGTCGCAACGCGGCGAGCCGCGGGGGCCGCACAAGAAGGGCTAGCCGTGGGAAGGCCGTGGCGACTGCATAGATTGCAAAGCATGCGTCGCCGTTTGCCCGACGGGCATCGACATCCGCGACGGCGCGCAACTCGAGTGTATCCAATGCGCGCTGTGCATCGACGCGTGCGACGGCATCATGGACAAGATCGGCCGGCCGCGCGGCCTCGTCGCCTATTCGACGATCGCGCATCAGGAAGCCCTGGTGACCGGCAGCTCGAGCCCGCTCAAGCTGATCCGGACGCGCACGGTTCTCTATGTCGTGCTCGGCTGTCTCGTCAGTGCGATCATGCTCGGCGCGTACATGCGGCGTTCCGAACTCGAGATAAACGTTTTGCACGACCGCAGTCCGCCGTATGTGCGGCTCAGCGACGGCAGCGTACGCAACGCCTACACCGTGAAGATCCTCAAGAAGGTGCATGAGCCACGCACCTTCTTGATGGGCGTCAATGGCGTGGACGGCGCGAAGATCGAGATTGTCGGCCTGGAGCGCGGGGCAAAGCCCGAGGTAACGGTGCGAACGGACGATCTGAGGGAGGTACGGGTGCTGGTGACGGTTTCACGCGACAACGCCGATGCGCTGGCTTCCAGTTCCGTTCCGCTCAACCTGACGATCCGGGATACGATCTCGGGCAAGGAGACCGCGCGCCGCACGAATTTCCAGCGGCCATGAACGAGAGAGAACTTCGATGAGTCCTACCGTACTGCCAATCGCGCGGCCGCAGCCGGGTATCGGGGGACGCCATGTGCTCGCCGGCATGATCGCGTTCTTCGGCACGATTTTCGCGGTCAACGGCGTGCTGCTCTACAAGGCACTTTCGACGCACAGCGGCATCGTTTCGCAAGAGCCCTATCGCAAGGGCTTGCACTACAACGATCGCGTCGTGGCCGACGAACGGCAACGGGCGCTCGGCTGGCGCGAAGACGTGGCGCTCGATACGAACGGCCAGGTGGCCGTGCGGCTGACGAACTCGACCGGCGGCGCGGTCACCGATCTTTCGATCACGGGCTATCTCGGCCGACCGTCGGCCACGAAGCATGACCTCAAGGTCGCGCTGAAGCAAGTCGCGCCCGGGCAGTACACGGCCGACGTGGGATCGCTCGATACCGGCGCGTGGCTACTCGCGCTCGAAGCGCGGCCGACAATCGACGACCGCGAGGCCGCGGCGGCAGAACCGATCTATCGGCTGAAGAGGCGGCTATGGCTCAAGCCCTGATCGACAACGCAGGACCGGCATCGCTGCTGGACGTCGGTGCGCCGCGCGCCAGAAAGCGCACCGGCGACAATGAGCGTGGGCCGGCGATCACAACGCTCGTCATCGAGAACATGCACTGCGGTGGCTGCCTCAAGAAGGTAGAAACCGCTTTGTCGTCCGTTGCCGGCGTGAGCAATGCGCGGGCCAATCTCTCGACGCATCGCGCGACCGTCACGCATTCGGGCGCCGCAACGGACGTCCCGGCAATGGTCGAAGCCTTGCAGCGGGCCGGGTTCAAGGCGGCCGAACTCGTCGGCACCGAAAACAGCGACCTTGCGGCTGCCGATCGCGACTACATCAAGCGGCTTGCGGTGGCAGGCTTTGCCGCCGCGAACATCATGCTGCTGTCGGTGTCGGTGTGGTCGGGCTCGCAAGGCGATATGCCCGCGTCGCTGCAGACCATGTTCCATTGGCTTTCGGCGCTGATCGCGCTGCCGGCGACGGTCTACGCCGGCCAGCCGTTCTTCCGTTCCGCGATCACGGCGCTGAAGGCGCGACGCGTCAACATGGACGTGCCGATCTCGCTGGGCGTGACGCTCGCGACCGGCATGAGCGTCTATCAGACGATCCGCGGCAGCGAGCAGGTCTATTTCGACGCCGCCGTGACACTGTTGTTCTTCCTGCTGATCGGTCGCGCGCTCGACATGCGCATGCGTGTGCGCTCGGCTGGAGCCGCCGCAAATCTGCTGGGCCTGCGTGCGCAGTCGGCGCTGGTGCTGGCAGCCGACGGCACGACGAGCCGGATGGCGGCGCGATTGCTCGAGCCGAGCATGCACGTGTTGACCGCTACCGGCGAGCGCTTCGCAGCCGACGGGAAGATCGTCTCAGGCACGACAGAGATCGACCAGAGCCTGATCTCAGGCGAAACGAAGCCGCGCGTCGCCAACGCCGGCGACAACGTCTACGCGGGTACGCTCAATCTCGGAAGGCCGGTGACCGTCGAGACGACGGCCGCAGACGAGCGCACACTGATCGCCGAAATCGCACGGCTGATGCAAGCTGCTGAGCAAGGGCGCGCGAGCTATGTGCGGCTTGCCGACCGCGCCGCGCGGCTCTATGCGCCAGCCGTCCACATTCTCGGGTTGTCGACGTTCCTTGGCTGGCTCGCGCTCGGCTTTGGCTGGGAAGCAGCACTTACCGCAGCGATAGCCGTAGTCATCATCACCTGCCCGTGCGCCCTGGCGCTCGCGGTGCCAGCCGTGCAGGTTGCGGCGACAAGCCGGCTGTTCAGCAAAGGCGTTCTCGTGAAGTCGCCCGACGCGCTGGAGCGGCTGGCCGAGGTCGACACCATCGTACTCGACAAGACCGGCACACTGACGCGCGGTGAACCTGTGCTGGCCGACAACGGCCGTGTCGACGACGCGATGCTCGCGCGCGCCGCGGCCATCGCCGTGTCGAGCAGACATCCTTATGCACGCGCCGTCGTGCGGGCAGCAGCGGGGCGCGGTATCGCCGTTTCGCCGTCGACGGAGGTCGAGGAGACATCGGGCTTCGGCCTGTCACGGCATTCGGATGCAGGCGAAGAGCGGCTGGGTTCGGCGCGCTGGTGTGGCGTCGCGGACGGCGGCGACATTTCGCTTTGGTATCGCTGCGGCACTGGACCTGCCGTTCCGTTCGAGATGACCGTTAGGCCGCGCGAGGATGCTGCGGCCGTGATCACGGCGTTGAAGTCCGCGGGCTTCGCGATCGAGATCCTTTCTGGCGACCAACCCGGCGAGGTCGAGCGGATCGCCAAGCTGGTCGGCATCGCCCGCTATGCTGCCGGCCTGATGCCGGCCGAAAAGCTCGCGCGGCTTTCTCAGTTGAAAGCGGAGGGGCGTAAGCCGCTGATGATCGGCGACGGCCTCAACGACGCGCCATCGCTGGCAGCTGCTCATGCTTCGTTGTCGCCATCGAGTGCGGCCGATATCAGCCAGACGGCGGCAGACGCGGTGTTCCAAGGCGAGTTGATGGCGCCCGTGCTCGAGACGATCGCCGTCGCGCGTTCGAGCCGCCGCATGGCGCTCGAGAACTTCGCGATCGCACTCGGCTACAACGTTGTGTTCGTTCCGCTGGCTATCGCCGGAGTCGTCACGCCGCTGATCGCGGCGCTCGCGTTGACTACCTATCCCCTTGCCTCAGCCCCGTCAGATCCGGCGCAATTGCATGCGACATGAGTGCCAACCAGGAGTTGGTCCATGTCGCAGTCCAGTCCAAACGATCTGTGGCGTGATTTTCCGAAGACGGCGCCTGAGTTCGATGCGCGGTTTGCGACAGAGGACGATTGCCGCGGCTACTGGATCGAGGCCCGCTGGGGCGGTGAGCCGGCCTGCCAGCGCTGCCGGAGTAAGCACATCCGCAAACCTCTGCGCAACGGCACGCTGTTCGAGTGTGCAGAC
>CAMDMH010000394.1 GCA_945901835.1 Devosia equisanguinis
CCGGCAGGTACCAGCCACCGCCGACATAGCAGAACACGTTGCGAGAAATCTCGCCGCCGCGATAGCGGTCGGCGATGAGCTGATAGGCGGGGACGCCTGCAATCTTGGCGACGGCGTCCCAGATCGCGACCTCGATGGTGCCGATGCCAACAGAGCGTTCCATGTCGCCGCCGGGCTTCTCGCCGACCATTGTCGCGGCCAGTACGGCATCGGGATCGAACTCAGCGGGATCGATCGAGAGCTTGCCGGCCGACTGCGCCTTCAACACGCGCGGTGCGAGGCGGTCGCGGATTTGAGCGCCGCAGGCGTATCGCCCAGTCGAGTTGAAGGCGTAGCCGACGACGGGTGCACCGCCACGGACGACATCGGTCGTCACGGCGACGATCGAGGTCGTCATCTCGTCGAACGAGAAGGCCGCGTTGCGGAGTTTGCTTTCGAGCCGGACGGCGCTTTCGCGGATCTCGGTGATGCGCATCATGGCTCCTTCTATCTGTGCGAATGAGTATTGAGAGTGGGCCAAAGAGGCAGACGTGCGGCGCTCCGCAGCATATCGGCTACACGGTTCTCATGGGAACGACCTTTCTTATGCCTTGTCGGTTGCGGCAGCGACTTTCCGCGTGCAGATATGGCCATTGGAGTGTGGCTGTACGGAGCTTTCGAGGGGCATGGAAATGCTTAGAGAAGCAACGATGTTGGTCGCCGGCCTCGTTGTCTTGCCGATCGAAGCCGGTGCTCAGGAATTCGCGGCCAAAACCGTCACCATTGCCGTGGGGTTTGCGCCGGGTGGTTGATATGATGTGTACGTTCGTTTTCTTGCGCGACATCTCGGCCGGCATCTGCCGGGGCAGCCGAGCGTCATCGTGCAGAACGTACCGGGAGGTGGCAGCCTCAATCTCGCGAACGTCACGGCCAATACTGCGCCGGCGGACGGCTCGCACATCGCACTCATCAATTCGGCGGCGGCGCTGGAGCCTACACTGGGAAACATCGAGGCACGCTTCGAGACGCGCCGGTTGCGCTGGGTCGGCAATATGAACCGTGACGGTGTGGGGTGCGCGGCGTGGACCGCATCGGGCATCTCGACGTGGGACGATGTGTTGAAGAAAGGCGCGAGGTTCGGCGGCGTCGGGGCGGCTGGCACTTCGTCGCAGCATTCGTTCTTTCTGAGGCGTGTGCTGAATGCGCCGATCCAAGTGATCACGGGCTATCGCGGCAGCAACGAGGTCAACCTGGCGCTGCAGCGCGGCGAGGTCGACGTGACGTGCGGGTTGTTCGTCTCGTCGATGCGCGGGCCGTACCGGCAGGACTACGAAGCGGGCAAGCTGCGCATGGTGATGCAGTTCGGCGAAGTGGCCGAGCCGTATTTCAAGGATGCGGTCAGCATCTACGGCTTCGTCACGAGCGAGGAGGATCGCGAGGCGACCGAGTTCGTGTTCGGACAGGCGGAGATTTCGCGGCCGCTAGCGTTGCCGCCTGCGACGCCGGTCGCGATCGTCGAGACGTTGCGGCGGGCTTTCGATCGGGCGGTGAAGGATCAGGAGATGCTGGCGGAAGCGGCCAAGTCGATGCTGGAACTCAACGCGGTTTCAGGCGAGGAGACCGAGAAGGAGTTTGCGGCCTACGCCAGCGTTTCGCCGAAGGTGGTCGAGCGCGTGTTGGCGGCGATACGGCCTTGATGAACTGCGCGACGAGCGCACGGAAATTGGGAGGTGCTATGATGCAAGGGCCGATCAAAGTCGCAGTCATCGACGACTTCCAGAATGTTGCCGGGGCGATGGGGGAGTGGGGACGGCTCAGGCCGCGGGCGGAGACGACGATCTTCACGGACAACGTAACGGGGCAGGCTCTGGTCGAGCGGTTGCAGCCGTTCGACGTCGTGATGGTCATCAGAGAGCGTACGAAGTTTCCGCGCGAGCTGATCGAGAAGATGCCGAACCTCAAGCTGCTGATCACGGCGGGTATGCGCAATCTCGGTATCGATCTCGATGCCTGCCGCGCGCGGGGCGTGATCGTATGCGGCACGGATACGGGTAGCTCGCCGACCGCCGAACTCGCTTTCGGCATGCTGCTCGCGCTATCGCGCAACATTCCAGCCGAGCAGGCATCGCTGCGCGCGGGTACGTGGCAGACGCCGCGGCTCGGTTTCGGCGTGAAGGGGCTGACGCTCGGTATCGTGGGTCTAGGCCGGCTCGGCGCGCTGATGGGTAGCTATGGGCATGCGTTCGGGATGAACGTGATCGCGTGGAGCCAGAATCTGACTACGGACAAGGCGACGGCTGCCGGCGCGCGGCGCGTGGAGAAATCGGAGCTGTTCGCGCAATCGGATTTCGTGTCGCTGCATCTCATTTTGAGCGAGAGGTCGCGGGGCATCGTGGGTGCGTCGGATCTCGCGCAGATGAAGCCGGGCGGGTTTCTGATCAACACGTCGCGGGCCGGGCTGATCGATGAGCCGGCGTTGATCGCGGCGTTGAAGGCGGGGAAGATCGCGGGCGCGGCGCTCGACGTGTACGAGCGCGAGCCGTTGCCGGCTGAAGCGGCGATCCTGTCAGCGCCGAACACGTTGCTGACGCCGCATCTGGGGTATGCGACGCGGGAGACGTACGAAATCTATTTCCCGCAGGCGGTGGAAGACATCGAAGCGTGGCTCGCTGCAAAGCCGGTCCGCGTGATTTCGTAGGCGGCCTACTTTTCTTCGGCGACGTCGAACAAGCCTTCGGCCTTCATCACCTCGTCGTAGCGGCCACGCTCGTCGAGCGTCTTGTTCCACTGGGCAAGCTGCAGCAGCCACTTCTCGGCAACCGTGTAGCGGAACGACTTGCCTGTGCGCTTGTGGCGGATGACAGCCATCGCCATCGCGCCTTCGGGCGCTTTCTGCGGCGATATCGAGAGGGAGCGTTGGCCGGGGCTCGCCGTCGTCGCGATCATGATGCCGTCCGACACGCAGGCGCAGGGGGCCTTGTCGCTGTCGAAGTACGTGACTGCGAGATCCCGCGGCCCGGCCTCGAGGCGCTTCATTGCGTCCTGGCCAATGCGGATGCCGACGGGGATGAAAGTGCCGAAACCGCCATGCACGCGGCGGCCGAGGGTGATCCATTCCTCGGGCGTCTGCTGGGCACTGGCTGGGAGTGCGCTTGCTGCAGCGATGGCAGCAACGATGATGCCGGGGATGAGACGTAGGCAATACATGAGGGCTGATGTCACTTCTTGCGGGTTGGCTGGGTGGGCTTTGCCGGCGGTTTCTGCGTGGCGAGATAAATCGCCAATGCGTCGAGTTGCTCGTCGCTGAGCATCTGGGCAACGGAGTTCATGACCGGGTTCTCGCGCGCACCGGTTCTATAGAATTTCATCGTCGTACGGAAGTAGTCGACCTCCAGCCCATAGATGACCGGGATGTTCTGACCCTTGCCGTCGAGGCGGTGGCAGGTGGTGCATTCCTGCGAGAGATGCTTGCCGTAGGCGAGTTTTTCGGCGTCTGCCCATGCGGGTACAGTGATGGGCAAGGCGGATGCGTGAACGCCAATGCCGACCAGCAGGACGCCGCGCGTCGCAAAGGTCACCGGTCGCATTTTCCCATCTCCGCCCGATCGGTCCGACTCTCGACAGGAGCCGTGAGGATTGAAACCTAAACGGGCATTTCGGTTGCATCAAGGAATATTCAAGAACTGGAATGTCAGCGGCGGTAGCTTTCGACGGGGGGACGTTCGGCGCGCTTGGTGAGCTCGGTGAGAATATCGCGGATGCGCACCGGTTTTGCCTCAACGAACGGGAGCGGGCGGCAGATATCGAGGGCGGCAACGCCGATGCGTGCGGTCAGCGCGCCGTTGAACAGGCCCTCGCCCAGTCGCCGCGATAGCCTGCGCGCGAGATCCTGGCCGACGAACTGGCCGATCAGGTCGTCGGTCAAGGCGACGCCGCCGGTCGCCAGGATGTGGACGAAGACCATTCGTGCAAGGCGGAGGCTGCCGACGAAACCCGGCCGGCCGCCGTATACGGTCGCGAGGCTGCGAAGCAGCCGCAGGTTCTCGAGCAGGACGTAGGCGACCGCCACGAACGCAATCGGGGACATCGCCGTCACCAGGCTCACACGTTTCGCAGAGGTGAGGATCAAGCGCCGGGCCTCGGTATCGAGCGGCGTCATCAGCTCGCGATCCGCCAAAGCGAAGAGGTCGCCGGGATCGCGGACGTCCTGCTCGTGCTCGGCGAAACGTGCGGCGGCCCAGGCGTGATTGGGGCGCGCGCCGATGATGCGGCGCATGCGGCGGACTATCTGGCGTTCGGCTTTCGCGTCGCGGTCGCGCAAGGCTGCTTCGGCGGCGGTGCGCAGATGGGCGAGCCGGCCCAGGCGCATCAGGCCGACCAGCTCGCGCATCGCCAGGACGAAGGCTGCCACCGCGGCGATAGCGAGGAGCGACCAGCCGGCGATGCCGATCCAGTCCGAGCGTGCGAGTACGTCCGAGACGAAGGCAGCCAAGGCTAGACC
>CAMDMH010000395.1 GCA_945901835.1 Devosia equisanguinis
ACGAAAGAGGATCAGCAAAGCGCCTGTACGCTCCGCCCAAAACGGCGGCAACGATGGTGGTTGACCGAACGTCGGACGACTACGATTCATACGCCTCAAGTTCGCGTCTCGCACTGCACCGTGGCATAGGGTGAGAAACGCGGGCTAGGCGCGTTCTGGATGAAACGCCGTCTCATCCCGGGCCGTATCGACAAGCAGAAGAGCCCACGGGCGCCCCATCAGTTCGACACCTCGATCAAGTCAGGCGGTAGGTCTGATCGGAAAAATCGACCGTGATGGTGAGGCGGCCTTCGTTGAGCGACCACTGCTGCAGCGTGTAGGTGCGCAGGCCGGAGCTGTGGAACGGGTCCTGATCGGCGATGCGGCGCGCATCGGCCTCGCTGTCCGCGCGGATGATGATCATGCCGGTACCCGTCGGCGAGCCGTCCGGATTGGACAAGGGGCCCGCGCCGAACATGATGCCTTCCTTCTCCAGCCGGATCTGATGGCGCAGGTGCGCCTCGAGCAACTTCGCCAGTTCCTCCCGCGGCGCAACCGCTTTGGTGATGACGACCCAAAGGCGCTTCCGCAGCATCTTCTCATGCAACGCTGCGATGTGGGGAGGGTGGTTTACGGTCATCGTGGGCTCTGCCGGGTTGAACATTGTCGGTTGGTGCAGAATGGCTCGGAACGATGGTTCCATGGGGGCAAGTGCCAGAGCAAGACAAAGCTCGCGAGAATTCCGCCGCCGCGTATTCCTGAGGCGCGGCCGCTCGATCCGTGCCACGATGATTGCCGTCGTGTCGAAGTGCAGGAGAAGAATAGCGATGGACAGGCGCAGTTTCGTGGCAGGCGCCACGGCCGGTTTTGCAGCAGGCACGTTGCCAATCGGAACCGAAGCGCAAGAGGTCTATCCCTCTCGGGCGATCACGATCGTCAACGCATTTCCGGCCGGAGGGTCTTCCGATCTGGTGATCCGCCCTTACGCAGCCGTGCTCGAGACCCTCGTCAAGCAGCCGGTCGTGGTCGACACCAAGCCGGGGGCGGCCGGTGCGGTCGGCGCTCAGGTGGCTGCCGCTGCAAAACCCGACGGCTACACGCTGCTCGTCGATCTCGTGTCGCTATCCGGCTTCGCGGAAGTCGACCGCGTCTACGGGCGGCCCGTCAAATTCACGATGGACGATTTCATTCCGATCGCACGCTTCATCGCCGATCCTCTGGTGCTGATCACGTCGAGCGACACACCCTACAAGACGCTGAAGGATCTCGTCGACGACGCCCGCAAGCGGCCAGGGCAACTGATCTTCAGCTCGTCGGGCCTGCATGGCGCCGCGCACCTTCCGATTGCCCTCTTCCTCAAAGCTGCGGGTATCGAGATGAAGCATCTGCCGACGCCGGGCGGCGGGCCTGCCATCACCGCGATGCTCGGCAACAATACGCAGGTTACGGCGGTGTCGTTCGCAGCAGCGAGTACACACGTCAAGTCCGGCAAAGCGCGTGCACTGTGCTGCTTCGGGAACAAGCGTGTGGCGGCGTTCCCCGATGTACCGACCGCGAAAGAACAGGGCTGGGACGTGGAGTTCTACCTATGGGTCGGGTTGTTCGCGCCCAAGGGAACGCCCGAACCGATCATCGCCCGCCTCAGAAAGGAAACGCGCAGTGTGGTTTCCAGCGCGCCGTTCGAACAGGCGATGCAGAAGCTCAACCAGGAAATTTCGTATCAGGACCAAGCCGAGTTCGCTGCTTTCCTGGCGGTCGACTCGAAGCGCGTGACTGAGGCCGTACGCATCATCGGCAAGGTTTGAGGCCAGCCACGCCGACCTTGCACCACACCACATCTCGCCGAAGAACTCCATTCCCGGAAATGATCATGGTGGCGACAGCGCCTGACGGTTAAGGTGGCTTCGCGCTTGATCCATTCATGGTCTTCGACGCGGAGCTGCCGTGAGCACTACCGAAGATGCCGTAGTCGAGACACGCGGACTTACCAAGGAGTTCCGGGGCTTTACGGCCGTCAATAACGTGAACCTGAAGGTCAGGCGCGGGTCCATCCACGCGCTGATCGGGCCCAACGGCGCCGGCAAGACGACCTGCTTCAACCTGATCACGAAGTTCCTGCAGCCGACCTCCGGCACCATATTCCTCGGGGGACGCGACATCACGCGAATGGCGCCTGCCGACGTCGCCAGATTGGGCCTCGTGCGCAGCTTTCAGATTTCGGCGACGTTTCCCAACTTGAGCCTCGTCGAGAACGTTCGCATCGCGCTTCAGAGGCCACTTGGAAACTCGTTCCACTTCTGGCGGCCGGAAAGCACGCTGTCATCGCTCGACGGGCGCGCGCTTGAGCTGCTCGATGCCGTCGGGCTCGGCGAATACGCCGGGCTGACGGCGGTGGAGCTGCCCTACGGCCGCAAGCGTGCACTGGAGATCGCCACGACTCTCGCGCTCGATCCGGAGGTGCTGCTACTCGACGAGCCGATGGCCGGTATGGGACGCGAGGACATCTCGCGGGTGTCGGCGTTGATCCGCAAGATTTCGGCTGATCGCACGATCTTGATGGTCGAGCACAATATGTCCGTGGTCGCCGACCTGTGCGATCAGATCACGGTGCTGGCCCGCGGCGAAATCCTGGCCGAGGGCACTTACGCGGAAGTTTCGCGCGATCCGGCAGTGATCGAGGCCTACATGGGAACTGGCGAAGGCGCCGAACACGCGCAGGGGGGCGCCCATGGCTGAACATGGCGGGGATGAGCCCGGCACAACTCTCCTCGGTGTTAAGGATCTCCACGCCTGGTATGGCGAAAGCCACATCCTGCACGGCATGACGTTCGACGTGAAAAAGGGCGAGGTCGTCACGCTCCTCGGCCGCAATGGCGCGGGCAAGACGACGACGATGCGCTCGATCATGGGCATTCTGCGCAAACGCCAGGGCTCGGTCGTCTATGACGGCCACGAGACGATCGGCTTGGCGTCCAACAGGATTGCACAGCTCGGCGTCGCATATTGTCCAGAAGAGCGCGGCATCTTCTCCGCGCTCAACGTGCGGGAGAATCTGACGCTGCCGCCCATCCTGCGGCCGGGTGGGCTTAGCCTCGAGGAAGTCTACGAACTGTTCCCGCGGCTGCTCGAGCGCGGTTCGAGCCAGGGCACGAAGCTCTCGGGCGGCGAGCAGCAGATGCTGGCGATCGCGCGGATCCTGCGGACCGGGGCAGAACTGCTGCTGCTCGACGAGCCCACGGAGGGGCTGGCGCCGGTCATCGTGCAGCATATCGGCGAGATCATCAGGACCTTGCGCAAGCGCGGCTTCACTGTGCTGCTGGTCGAACAGAAGTTCCGCTTCGCCGCGACGGTCGCCGACCGTCACTACGTCGTCGAGCATGGTCATGTCATAGACATGATCGAAAACAAGGACCTGGCGCAGAGCCGGGAGAAACTGGTGAGCTACCTGGGCGTTTGAACCCCGGCAGCTTTTGTTTGCAACGGAAGGAGACATCCAATGGCCAAGAAACTCGCGATGGCGACCGGCATGGTGCTGGCGACCGCAACGTGCACGGCTCTGCCGGCGTATGCCCAATACACTGGCGGTGGCATCAAGATCGGCGTCATGAACGACCAGTCCGGCACCTACGCCGATCTCGCAGGGCCCGGCTCGACCTGGGCAGCACGCAAGGCCGTCGAGGACTACTGCAAGGCGAAAAAGTGCGACGCGAAGATCGACGTCGTTTTCGCCGACCATCAGAACAAGCCGGACGTCGGCTCCAACGTCGTGCGGCAGTGGTTCGACGTCGACAACGTCGACGTGGTGGTGGACGTGCCGACGTCGTCGGTGGCGCTCGCGGTGAACAACATCACCAAAGAGAAGAACAAGGTGTTTCTCGTTTCCGGCGCTGCGGCCTCCGACCTGACGGGCAAGGCCTGCACGCCCAACACCGTGCACTGGACCTACGACACGTGGGCGCTCGCGAACGGCACTGGCAATGCGATCGTCAAGACCGGTGGCGATTCGTGGTTCTTCCTGACGGCCGACTACGCCTTCGGCCATGCGCTCGAGCGCGACACCGAGGCCGTCGTCCTCAAGAACGGCGGCAAGGTGCTCGGCAAGGTCCGGCATCCCTTCCCCGCGCAGGACTTCTCTTCTTTCTTGCTACAGGCACAGTCCTCCAAGGCGAAGATCATCGGCCTCGCCAATGCCGGTGCGGACACGACGAACGCGATCAAGCAAGCAGCCGAGTTCGGCATCGTTGCTGGTGGCCAGAACCTCGCGGGGCTCCTCGTGTTCCTGACCGACGTGCACTCGCTCGGCCTCAAGACCGCGCAAGGGCTGATCTTCACTGAAGCCTGGTACTGGGACATGAACGACGCCAACCGGGCGTTCGCAAAAGAGTTCTCCGCGGCTAACCGCGGCGTTCATCCCTCCATGGTCCATGCCGGCGTCTATTCCTCGGTGACCCACTACCTGAAGGCGGTGCATGCGATCGGCGGCGATGCCGAC
>CAMDMH010000396.1 GCA_945901835.1 Devosia equisanguinis
GGTTGGCACGGATCGAGCGGCCTCATCGTGCCAGCCAACATTACGCTGGTGCCCTTGCCGCCCTACTCGCCTGAGCTGAACCCGGTCGAGCGCCTCTAGCTACACCTGAAGGCACGCTTCCTCTCGCACCGTCTCCACGACGACTACGATGCCATCGTCGACGCCGCCTGCACCGCCTGGAATCGACTCAAGGCCGAGACTGGACGGATCAAATCACTGTGTTCCTATCCGTGGATTCCACGAATAGGAACTTAGGGCCGACGGTATCAGTCAGTGTCGTCGCCGATGAGAGGCCGCCCTGAACGGTAATCCGTACTGAAACAGATGAGCCTCAGCGGAACATCGCGGAGCCAAGACCGACTCCTATCGAAAAAGTCGTGGTCATCGGCAAAAGATGCCTGACTTCAGAACCTTCCGCAAAACATCCATCCCGCCGATTGCAACTCCATTTGTTTAAACTTTCCGGCCGATCGTTAATGATGTGGAAACACTAAATGTAGCGGCGGCTTGCAATTCGGAACTAAATGGCGTTTACTTGATTTATACGGTCTCGGTGTTGTCCCCCCCTACCCCCCAAACGCACCGAGATCGCCAGCCCGCGCCCCCCCCGGCCGCGGGCTTTTCTATTTCGTTGGTATGGCGCACTTTTTTGCAAAAGTACGGCGCACTGGCGCCGGGCCGCGTTGCGGCCTCGGATCGCAAGAGCGATCCGGAAGTGGTCGAACGCCAGAACTTAACGCCCCTCAGAACTTTTCGACCCAGGGGCGAACTTCGACTTCCCAGGACCAGGACGAGCGCGGCTGACGCAACACGTGCATGTAGGTTTCCGCGATCGCGTCGGGCGACAGGAAGCTGTCGGACATCGCGTCGGGCGCTTCGACGCGACCGCGCTGCGGGTTGCGAACGCCGCCATCAATGACGAAGTGCGCCACGTGAATTCCCTGTGGATGCAGTTCCCGCGCCATCGATTGCGCGAGGCCCCGCAGTGCGAACTTGCCCATCGCGAACGGCGCGGACTGCGGATAGCCCTTCACGCCCGCAGACGCGCCGGTGAACATGATCGTCCCGGTCTTGCGCGGCAGCATCCGGCGCGCGGCCTCGCGGCCGACGAGAAACGCGCCGAAGGCCGTGACCTCGAGCACGCGGGCGACCTCGACCGGATCGAGTTCGGTGAACGGGCCCTTGACGCGGTACGCCGCATTGTAGAGCGCGACGCCGATAGGTCCATGCGCTCGCTCGGCATCGTCGAATGCGGCGGCGACCGCGTCGGGTTTGGTCGCGTCGGCGGCGAGGACGAGAGCATCCGTCTCGGCGGCGAGAGCTGCAAGTTTGTCGGTCTTTCGGGCAACGAGCGCGACCTTGTAGCCATCGGCGGCCAAGGCGCGGGCGAACGAGGCGCTGATGCCTGAGCCGGCGCCGAAGATCAGGGCATTCCTGGGCAACTGGGCCATAGAGCCTCCTGCAAGGTCGGAGTCAGGGTAACCATCGAAAGGGTAACCGTTTCCCGCGGCAGTTGATACCGGCAGCCTCGCCCCGCCTTGACCCGACTTGACCCTGGGGCCGCCTCGGGCATTGTGCCGGGAACGCCCGCCGCGCGAATCGGGGCCTCGAACTCGCACCTACCTTCTGGGACCCTTCCGGCCACTCGATGTCCACCACCCCTGGCAATCTCCTGCGCCTCGCCCGTGCCGGCCTCGTGTTCTCGCGGTACGGCGTGCGGCTCGTGCCCAAAGGCATGAAGGTGCCTCTGGCGTTGCGACTAGCCGAGATCGCGACCTGGCCGATCTCGGCTGTCACTGCGCCGTTCCGCGCCGGCCAGAAGCCCGACACGCGGATATCGAGCGCGTTCGCCGCTCTCGGCCCCAGCTACATCAAGCTCGGCCAATTCCTCGCGACCCGCGCCGACGTGATCGGGCCGGAAGTCGCCGCCGACCTGTCGCGCCTGCAAGACAAGATGCCGCCGTTCTCGATGGCGGAAGCACGCAAGGCGGTCGAGGAAAGTCTCGGCGGCAAGCTCGAGGACCACTTTGTCGAGTTCGGGCCGCCGATCGCGGCTGCCTCCATCGCGCAGGTCCACAAGGCGGTCGTGATCGACAAGGACGGCTCGCGGCGCGAGGTCGCGGTCAAGATCCTGCGGCCAGACGTGGAGCGGCGGTTCAAGCGCGATCTCGACAGCTATTATCTGGTCGCGCGGCTGGTGGAGCGGTTCCATGCGCCGTCACGCCGGCTCAAGCCGGTGGCGATCGTCGACAACCTCAGGCGCACGACCGAGATCGAGATGGATCTGCGGCTCGAAGCGGCTGCGATCTCGGAGATGGCCGACAACATCAAGGACGATGCGAAGGCCGACGCGGTCGTGTTCCGCGTCCCCCACGTCGACTGGCGGCGGACGGCGCGGCGCGTGCTGACGCTGGAATGGATCGACGGCATTCCGATCGGCGACAAGAAGCGGATCGTAGAAGCTGGTCTCGATCCGAAGGCGCTCGGGCTCGTGGTGCTGCGCGCGTTCCTGCGGCACGCGATGCGCGACGGCTTCTTCCACGGCGACATGCACCAGGGCAACCTGCTGATCGACAAGTCGGGCGCGGTGGTCGCTGTCGATTTCGGCATCATGGGCCGGCTCGGGATGAAGGAGCGGCGGTTCCTCGCCGAGATCCTGTTCGGTCTCATCACGCGCGACTATCGCCGGGCCGCGGCGATGCATCTGGAGGCAGGATACGTGCCGCCGCACCATTCGGTGGAAGTGTTCGCGCAAGCGATGCGCGCAATCGGCGAGCCCATTCACGGCCGCACCGCCGACGAAATCTCGATGGCGGATCTGCTCGGGCAGCTGTTCGCCTACACTGAAGTGTTCGACATGCAGACGCGGCCGGAGCTGATCTTGCTGCAGAAGAGCATGGTGATCGTAGAAGGCGTGGCGCGCGGGCTCGATCCGCAGCTCAACCTGTGGACCGCGGCCGAGCCGATCGCGCGGATGTGGATCGAGGACAACTACGGCATTCCCGGCCGCTTGCGCGACGCGGGCGAGAACGCGGAACTGATGGGGAAGGTGCTCGTGCAATTGCCGCGCGTGCTGGAGCAGGCGGAAAGCGCTGCACAGGCGTTCGCGTCGATGGCGAAAGACGGGCTGCGGCTCGACGACGACACGATACGGCGGATGGCGGCGGAAGAAGCCGCGCAGAACCGCAGCGGACGATGGGCGATGTGGCTCGCCGCGGTGGCTCTGGCGGGCATAGCGGTGCTGATGATGTCGTGAGGCTCAAGCCGGGAAGCGCGCAGGGATTGTGCGCCTCGACAACCTCACCAAATCACCACTCGTTATAGCGGCGTGGCCTGTTTCCTTTGCGCGGCAGGCGCTGGAGATCCCAATCGTCATCGTTGTCGCGCTGCCAAGAGGGAGCGGCGCTTCGCGTGCGAACGGGTGGCTGCGCGGTGACGGGAGGCGGCGCCGAGCGAGGCGCGGGCCGCTCGAGACCGCTGATGACGGCGGCAGGCCCCAGGGTCTTCACGACAGTCACCTTGGTCCCGACCTCGGCGAGAGAAGCCAAGTGCAGCACCGAGCCGTTCATCATCCGGAAGCAGGCGGACGATTGAGCCTGGCCGAGCGAGCGCTCGTCGTTGGTGCCGTGAATGCGGTAGAGCGTAGTGCCGAGGTAAAGTGCCGTGGCCCCCAGGGGATTCTTCAGGCCCCCCGTCATCTTGACAGGCAAGCTCGGATCGCGCTGCCGCATTTCCGCCGGCGGGTGCCAGTCCGGCCAATCCTGCTTCCGGCTGATCGTCTCGGTGCCGTACCAGTCGAAGCCCTCGCGGCAGACCGAGATCTGGTAGGCATACGCGCGCTTGCCCGGCAGCACGTAATACAGGCGGCGCTGGTCCGTGACGATGACGATAGAACCGGGGGGATAGGCGGCGGCATCGAAGGCGACGACGGGCGGGGCGACGGGCGCGATAACCGGCCGGCCGCCGCCGTCGCGGATCTCTTCGCCGATTTGGGGCGATCCGGCGAGCGGGGGTTGCTGCCAAGGCGAAGCGGAGCGCGGGTCGCCCTGCGGTCCCCAGAGGCGAGGCTCTCCCGGCGGATAAAAGGCGCGATCGTCCCAGGCCGGTCGCGTGGTCCTTCGCGCGGGCGGGCCTTCGACGAAACCGTTGTCGCGCCAAACGAAACCCTGCGCGAAGAGGGAGGTCGGCGCGCAGATAGAGGCCGTGATCGCCACAGCGCTAGCCAACACTACTGCGGCTGAAACAATGCGCATGTCGTATCCGGTCATTGCCATCCCAGCACGACAACGATCTGCAGGCCGGGAAGTTGCAGTTAAAATATAGAGCCACTTGCAAAATAGTCCCAGCGCGCCGGATTTCTCGTCCTGAGGAGGGATGAGGCGAGGCGTCTCGCCGCGAGTCAGACGTGGTGGTTCTGCCAGGAAGCACCAGCGGATCGGACGGGACATGCCTCTCCAGCAGCAGCTA
>CAMDMH010000397.1 GCA_945901835.1 Devosia equisanguinis
GGTCGCGAGCAGGATCAGCAACGGATATTCGAATTTGAGAACCTTGTGGTCGCGAAAGTCGTCGATCGACAGCAGGATCGCCGCGGCCGAAGCGCCCAGCGCGATGATCTTCATGAACCGGCCGAAACCGTCGTCGATGAACGCGCCGCCGAACAGCGTGCCCCCCGTCCCCGGTTGATTGAGCACGAGCCATCCCGCGACTCCCAGCACCAGGATCGCGAGCCACGACACGACTTCCGCCTCACGATCGTTGTCGGGCCGGAACACGCCCCACAACGTCAGCACGAGCGCGCCAACCACGACCACCAGTTCGGGCCACATCGGAGCAATGGAGTTGAGGAACTGCATCATATCGGCTCGCCCGTGCGGTCTTCTATCTTACTTCTTCAGCTCAGCCGCTTTGGTGCGGATCGCCGTCTCGTATTGCGTCACGAGCTTCTTCACCGCCGGCCCGGTCACATCGAGAATGGGCGCGGGCTGCACGCCGAGATAGATCGTCAGCACCACCAGCGGCGCAAGGATCGCGATCTCGCGCGGCCCCATGTCGGCTATCGCCTTCAGCGATGGTTTGTCCAACTCGCCGAAGATGACCCGCCGGTAGAGAAAAAGCGCATAGCCCGCCGAAAGCACCACGCCGAACGTCGCGAAGAACGCAACAAACGAACTCACCTTGAAGGCGCCGAGCAAGGTCAGGAATTCGCCGACGAACCCGCTCGTACCGGGCAGGCCGACGTTCGCCATCGTGAACACCATGAAGCAGAACGCGTAGATCGGCATCCGCTGCACGAGGCCCCCGTACGCCGCGATCTCGCGCGTGTGCATCCGGTCGTAGACCACGCCGACGCACAGGAACAGCGCCGCCGAGACGATACCGTGCGACAGCATCTGGAAGATCGCGCCGTCCACGCCCTGTTGCGTGAACGTGAAGATGCCCATCGTCACGAAGCCCATGTGGGCGACCGACGAATAGGCGATCAGCTTCTTGATGTCTTCCTGCGCCAGTGCGACGAGCGACGTGTAGATGATCGCGACCACCGACATCACGAACACCAGCGTCGCGAACTCCTGGCTGGCGAGCGGGAACATCGGCATCGAGAACCGGAGGAAGCCGTAGCCGCCCATCTTGAGCAGGATGCCTGCAAGGATCACAGAGCCCGCCGTCGGCGCCTCGACGTGCGCGTCGGGTAGCCACGTATGCACCGGCCACATCGGCATCTTCACCGCGAACGAGGCGAAGAACGCGAGCCACAACCACCACTGCATGTCGCGCGGGAAGCTCGACTTGTCGATCAGCGTCGGAATGTCGGTCGTGCCCGCGTGCCAATACATCGCCATGATGGCGAGCAGCATCAGCACCGAGCCGAGCAGCGTGTAGAGGAAGAACTTGAAGCTCGCGTAGACGCGCCGCTGCCCGCCCCAGACGCCGATGATCAGGAACATCGGGATCAGCCCGGCCTCGAAGAACAGGTAGAACAGCACCATGTCGAGCGCGGTGAACACGCCGATCATCATGGTCTCGAGGATCAGGAACGCGATCATGTAGTCCTTGACGCGCCGGTCGATCGATTCCCAAGAGGCGAGAATGCAAAGCGGCATCAGGAACGTCGTCAGGATCACGAACAGCATCGAGATGCCGTCGACGCCCATCTTGTAGTGGAGCGGCCCCAGCCACTCGCGAGTCTCCACGAACTGGAAGCCCGGGTTAGCCTTGTCGAACGTGACCCAGATCGGCAGCGACACCGCGAATGTGATGATCGTCGTCCACAGCGCGATCCACCGCGCGTTGCAGCGGCCGGCTTCGTCGTCGCCGCCCGCCATCAGCATGATCAGCAGCGCGCCCACCAGCGGCAGGAACGTGACGAGCGACAGGATCGGAGTATTGGCAATGCTCATTTCGGCACCCCACCCTGGAACATGACCCAGGAGATGATCAGCGCGACGCCGATCAGCATCGCGAAGGCATAGTGATAAAGGTAGCCGGTCTGCAGCTTGACCACGCGACCGGTCACGGCCTGGACCCGCGCCGCGATGCCATCCGGGCCGAGCCCGTCGATGATGCGGCCATCGCCGCTCTTCCAGAGCATGCGACCGATCCAGAACGCCGGCCGGACGAACAGCCGGTCGTAGAGCTCGTCGAAGTACCACTTGTTGAGGAAGAACAGGTAGAGCGGCTTGAACGCGCGCGCGGTCGCTGCCGGCAGGCTCGGCACTTGGATGTAGTAGATCCAGGCCAACACGAAGCCCGAAGCCATCGCTATGAACGGCGCCCACCCGACCCACTTCGGGATATCGTGCATCGCATGCAGGATGTGGTTTTTCTCGCCCTCGAAGATCGCCTTACCCCAGAACACCTTGTAGGGATCGACGCCGCCGGGGCTGTGCGCTGTCCCGATGAACAGCGAGGTGAATACCGCGCCGGCCGCAATCGCACCGAGCGCCAGCACGAACAGCGGGATCAGCATCACCAACGGGCTCTCGTGCGGAGTGTGGGCGTGGTCGTCGTGCCCGTGGTCGTGATGGAGTTTCTCCCCTCCCCCTTGTGGGGAGGGAGTGGGGATGGGGGGCGAATGCGCGTCATGCCCGTGCGCAGCGTCATGCCCATGCCCCCACCGCGCCTTGCCGTGGAACGTCATGAACATCAGCCGCCACGAGTAGAACGACGTCATGAACGCGGCGATCACCAGCAGCCAGAAAGCATAGTTCGAAGGCGTATGCGCGGCATAAGCCGCTTCGATGATCGCGTCCTTGGAATGGAACCCGGCGAACCCGATCAGGTGCGGAATGCCGACGCCGGTCAGCGCAAGCGTGCCGATCAGCATCATCGCCCAGGTCGTGCGGATGTGCGGCGCGAGCCCGCCCATTTTCCGCATGTCCTGCTCGTGATGCATCGCATGGATGACCGAGCCCGCGCCGAGGAACAGCAGCGCCTTGAAGAACGCGTGCGTGAAGAGATGGAAGATGCCGGCCGTGTAAGCGCCGACGCCGCACGCGACGAACATGTAGCCGAGCTGCGAGCACGTCGAATACGCGATCACCCGCTTGATATCGTTCTGCACGAGACCCACGGTCGCCGCGAAGAACGCCGTCACCGCGCCGATCAGCGTCACGAACTGCAGCGCGTGCGGCGCATACTCGAATACCGGCGACAGCCGCGCGACCATGAACACGCCCGCCGTCACCATCGTCGCGGCATGGATCAGCGCCGACACCGGCGTCGGGCCTTCCATCGCGTCGGGCAGCCACGTGTGCAGCATGAACTGAGCCGACTTGCCCATCGCGCCCATGAACAGCAGCAGGCACACGCACGTCGGCACGTCGACCTGATAGCCGACGAAATCCATGGTCTTGCCGACGAGTCCGGGCGCTGCCGCGAACACCGCGTCGAACTGGATCGACTTGGTAAGCGCGAACAATGCGAATACGCCGAGCGCGAACCCGAAATCGCCGACGCGGTTGACCACGAACGCCTTGATCGCGGCCGCGTTCGCTTCCGGCTTCTTGTACCAGAACCCGATCAGCAGATACGACGCGAGGCCGACGCCTTCCCAGCCGAAGAACATCTGCAGCAGGTTGTCGCTCGTCACCAGCGCCAACATCGCGAACGTAAACAGCGACAGGTATGCGAAGAAGCGCGGCCTGTGCTCGTCCTCGGCCATGTACCCGATCGAATAGAGATGCACGAGCGCCGAAACCGTGTTGACGACGACCAGCATCACAGCTGTCAGCGTGTCGATCCTGAGCGCCCACGACACCTCGAAATCGCCGGACGTGATCCACGGCGCGATCGGCACCTTGACCACCTGATGGCCGATGCCCACCTGATAGAAGACGATCCACGACAGCATGGCGGCGATCATCACGAACAGCGTCGTTATGATCTCGCTCGGACGCGGCCCCAGCACGCGGCCGAAGAACCCCGCGATGATGGCGCCGGCCAGCGGCAGGAATAATATCGATACGTGCATCAGCAGCTTCTCTCGTAGGGCGGGTTAGCGAAGCGTAACCCGCCGCATTCAGGAGCGGACCTCGGCGGATAACGCTCGGCGAAAGTGCCGAGCTGACCCGCCCTACGGCTACCCTTTCATCATGTTCACGTCCTCGACCGCGATCGAACCGCGGTTCCGGTAGTAGACGACGACGATCGCAAGCCCGATAGCGGCTTCGGCGGCAGCCACGGTCAGCACGAACAGCGCGAACACCTGCCCCAGGAGATCGGCGTGGAACGAGGAGAACGCGACGAAGTTGATGTTCACGGCGAGAAGCATCAGCTCAACCGACATCAGGATGACGATCACGTTCTTCCGGTTGAGGAAGATGCCGAGGATGCCCAGCGTGAACAGGCACGCGGCAACCGTCAGGTAATGTCCAAGTCCGACTGTCATCTCGACCTCGAGGCTCCATCACTTCGTCCGCGTTTCTCCTCCCCCCTTGGTGGGGGAGGTGGCCCGTAGGGCCGGAGGGG
>CAMDMH010000398.1 GCA_945901835.1 Devosia equisanguinis
GGAAGACGTCCTTGATGCGCTATGGGCGGCCGGACAATCCGCGTTCGCTGACCTTCTGGCACTAGACCTGCCTGCGACACGAGCGATGCTCACGTGTGGTCCCGGACCTGACATCATTCGCCTACTCTCCATGAGCTCGGCGGATGTGCTTGTCGTCCCGGAGCGGCGCGATGCGCCGTGAACCCGGCTGCTCAAGTCCATGATCGATCAACACACGCACTTCGTCTCTCGGTCAAAGCACGTCCCGCAACCAGCTACCGCCCTTACTCCGGAAGCGGACTCGATCTTGCCGGCAACTGCCCAGCCTGCCCGACAGGTGGCCCATTGCCGAGCTGTTCTCGTCGGCAGCTTTCAACGGTACAGCGACCGTGCATTTACCTCGACTGAAGCCGCGCGGCACCGTGCGACTGCGGCCTCGCAAACGCTCCCCACCTGCGCGAAGCGCCGCTCCTTTCATGCTTTATCCCCACCACTCTCCACCACCGCATACTCCCCGCAGCTTTCCTCACGAACGGGGCGTGGTCGACCGCACCTCCATGCGGGGAAAGTGCGGTGTGTGGAGAAGCGGGGCGTCGGGCCAGCGCGCCCACAGCGTTGGTATCGCTTCCACCCGAACCAAGTGCCGGCAACGGGGCGAGGCAGGGGGGATCAAACAGGCCCAAGGTTATGCGGGACGGCTCAATCAGGCCGCTCCGGGTGACCCGTCTCCGAACGCGATCCCGATGAAAAAAGCCGCCGCGGGCGCTGCTGTGCGCAGCCCCATACTAAATATACTGGGTTGCCGGCAGTGCCCGCGCCCGTTCCTTTCCCCCGGCAGCGATCCGGCCGTCAGGCCGCAGTCGCCGGGAATGCAAAGAGCCAGCGATCCGGCGCGCAAGCGCCGCAGTCGCCGGGCAAAGGAACGAGTTTCGCAATCCGACGCCTTCGGTGCCGGAGCCGCCCAAGCACGTCCACACGAGGTCGCGTTCCAATCATGCGCAACATCAAGAAGCGGCGTCCATACCCATTCACCGGAAAGCTAACCACCCTAAGCCCCCGGCTTGCGCCCGTGGAACGCGTTGTCGATCAAACGCCGGATGCCATCGCGGTCGACCGGCGTCGGATTCCAATAAGGGTTCTTGACGGCGAGATCCGTTGCCTTGCCGATACCATCGGCCTTCATGCCCAACGCCTGCAGCGACGTCGGCGCGCCGAGGCGCTTCGACAGATAGAACAGCCCCTGCGCTGCATCCTTGGCACCCAGCGCCGCCGCGATCCGCTTCATCGCCGCAGGCGCGCCGGCCGCGTTGTACGCCGTCGCGTGCGGCAGCACGACCGTATGCGTCTCCGCATGCGGCAGGTCGAACGACCCACCCAGCGTGTGGCAGAGTTTGTGATGCAGCGCCATGCCGACGGCGTTGAGACACGTTCCGCACAACCACGCGCCATAGAGCGCATCCGATCGCGCCTCGACATTGTCCGGCGACGCCACGATCACCGGCAGCGACCGCGCCAGCGCACGGATGCCTTCCTCCGCCATCAGCGAGGTCACCGGATTCTGGTCCTGTGCATAGAGCGCCTCGACCGCATGCGCGATCGCATTCATGCCGGACGATGCCGTCAACGCCGGCGGCAACGTCATGTTGAGATCGACATCGTAGATGATGACTTCCGGCAGAACCTTCAGCGTGCGCTGCGTGACCTTCACGCCGTCCTTCGTTTCCCCGATGATCGCCGTCGCCTCCGAACCGGCATATGTCGTCGGGACGACGATCTGCGGCAGATCCGTGCGCAGCGCGATCGCCTTGCCGAGCCCAGTCGTCGAGCCACCGCCCAGCGCCACCGTGCAATCGGCACCGAGCTCGCGCACCAGCGCCACCGCGCGCTCCGTCACGTCGGTCGGCGTATGCATCGTCGCGTCGTGGAAGGTTCCCGCACACAACTCTCCCAGTGACTTCGCCAGCCGCTCGGCATCCGCTTTCTGTTGCGGCGTCGACAGAACGAGCGCCTTGGAGCACCCTAGCCGGCGCACTTCGTCGTCGACTTTACTCGATGTCCCGCGCCCGAAGATCACGCGCACGGGATCGGATGTGTATTGAAACGCTTGCATCTGAAGTATCTCTCGCTGCCCCACTCCGGCGAGAGCACTTATCATCTCTCCAAGGCCAAGCGCCACCACCCGGCGCTCGCGATAGCTTCGGCTCAGACGACTTTACCCTCGGCGAGCGCGGGAACGAGTGCAGCAACTGGCGCTGCGGAAACCGGCGATACGGAGTGCCCGCCGCGATCGGGAACGGCATGCGCACGCTTCCACCAACGCGAATTACCCCGCTTGCGCGCTGGTATCACGTCGACCTCGCTCCAGCGCTTGTAGAACCAGAGCCAGCGGCCTGGATCAGCCTTGATCCAGCCTTCGAATACGGTCTGGATCGTAGCCGTGGTGGTCAGCGTATCGGCATTGACATCGCCGGTATCTGCGATCGCAATCCGCTCGAGCGTGACCGCGAACCGTGCCTTGGGGAGGCGCTCGACGCGGACGGCGATAACGCGCGCGCCATAGCGAACGCCCAGAGCCGCAGGTAGCGCGACGGATGGCGCCGGACGGCCGAAGAATGGCACTGAAAGCCCGTTGGAATCGCGATGATCGGCGGCGATGCAGATCTCCCCGCCGGTGCGTACGTGCCGGGCAAGCTTCAACATCGTAGCGCGCGACGTTGGAAAAAGGCCGCAAGGACACAGCGGACTGCGATGCTGGAGCAGCAGATCGTTGGCTTCCTTGTCCGCGAGCGGCCTGTAAACACACATCGGCGTCAGGTTCATGCGCAGCAATGGAACCGACATGATCTCCCAATTGCCGAAGTGCAGCCCAACGAACACCGTACCGCGGCCATCGGCGCCACATCCGTCGAGCAGCGCTGGGTTGATGAGCGTGATGCGCGAAGGATCCGCGGCGATCCTGTCGATCAGCGCCGTTTCGGCAACCGTGCGTCCGAAGTTGTCCCACATATCGCGGACGATCACCGCGCGCTCCGCCGGTGTCGTCTGTGGCAACGCCGCTGCGATGTTGGCAAGAGCGCGCATGTTGCGCCTGGTCCGACCGCCGACCGTCCGCCCGATCAGGGAGCCCACCGATGAGACCCGCTCGACCGACATCCGGTGCGCCAACCAGTAGGTGAATTCCAATGCCGTGCGTGACAGGCTGCGCATGAACTTTCCGCCGCTGGAGACTGTTGGCAAATCCGAATCAGTCGACCAACGTCGCGGATCGAACCTACGAAGACTGGGCTACGAACTTGAATGCACTCCCGCCCACAAGCGCCCGACCGGTAGCGAGCATAGATGGCAACAACAAGAAAGTCTCTGGATTTCATGCCCACTCAAGCTTGCTTATGGCCAAAAAAACACACCGTATTTTTCCTGAAAAGAGGACATCCGATCGCTCGATGAAGGTCGTGCCGAGCATGGCCGACACCGGCAGATGCCCGGTGCCGGTCGCCTACTCCGCCGCCTCGGCCACCAGGAACCCACCGGACTGGCGCTGCCACAGCTCGGCATAGACGCCCCCGCGCGCGATCAGCTCCGCGTGGCTGCCCTGCTCGATCAACGCGCCCCGATCCATGATGACGAGACGGTCCATCGCCGCGATCGTCGACAGCCGGTGCGCGATCGCGATCACCGTCTTGCCCTGCATCAAGTTGACGAGCTGCTCCTGGATCGCTGCCTCGACCTCCGAGTCGAGCGCGCTCGTCGCCTCGTCGAGCAACAGGATCGGCGCATCCTTGAGCAGCACCCGCGCGATCGCGATCCGCTGCCGTTGTCCACCTGATAGCTTCACGCCGCGCTCGCCCACGTGCGCCTGATAGCCCGTGCGCCCACGCAGATCCTCGAGCCCCGCGATGAACTCGTCCGCCTGCGCCCGCTTGGTCATCGCCAGCAACTGCGCCTCGCCCGCGTCGGGCTTGCCGTACAGAATATTTTCCTTGATCGAGCGATGCAGCAGCGAGGTGTCCTGCGTCACCATCCCGATCTGCGCGCGCAGGCTCTCCTGCGTCACCTTCGAGATGTCCTGCCCGTCGATTAGGATTCGACCCTTCTCCAGATCGTAGAACCGCAGCAGCAGGCTCACGAGCGTCGACTTGCCCGCACCTGAACGCCCCACGAGCCCGACCTTTTCACCCGGCGCGATGTTCAGCGTCAGATTGTCGATGATGCCGCCATTCACCTTCCCGTAGTGGAAACCGATACCCTCGAACCGGATCTCGCCCTTGTTCACTACGAGCGGCTTTGCGTCGGGCGGATCGATAACCGCGTAAGGCTTCGCGATCGTCTCCATACCCTCTTGCACCGTGCCGAGGTTCTCAAAGATCCCCGCCACCGTCCACAGTATCCATCCCGACATCGCCATCAACCGGATCACGATCGTCGTCGTCAATGCCACCGCGCCGATAGTCACCGAGCCCAAGGCCCACAACTTGATCGCAA
>CAMDMH010000399.1 GCA_945901835.1 Devosia equisanguinis
CCTTGTCGGCGGCGCTCGCGTCGGCTGGAACAGGGGAGGCGCAGCCGGTGGACGGGCGGACGGGGCTTGCCTACGTCAGCGCGGAGAAGTCCAACGCGGTGTTCGTGGTCGATCCGCAGAAGCTGCAGATCACGAAGACCATCAAGACCTCGCGGCGGCCTCGCGACATGCATTTCTCGGGCGATCGCGCGCGGCTCTACGTGGCCTGCGGTGACGCCGATGCGATCGATGTCATCGACACGGTGAAGGGCGAGGTCGTCTCGCGTATCAAGACGGGAAAGAGTCCGGAGTTGTTCGCCATCGACGAGAAGCGACGGCGCATCTATGTCGCGGCCGAGGACGATTCGGAACTCGAAATCCTCGATCTCGAAAAAGGTGTGCGGGTGGGTGCGATAAAGACCGGCGGTGAGCCGGAGGGCGTTATTCTCGCCGACGACGGCCGGACGATCTATGTAACGTCGGAAGTGGCCAACCTCGTGCACGTGATCGATGCGGAGAAGGGCGCCATCGTGAAAGACATCGTGGTCGGCAACAGGCCGCGGCGGTTCGCGCTCGCCAACGGGGCGAAGGAACTGTGGGTCACCTGCGAATTGTCGGGAGAGGTAACGGTCATCGACCGCGAGAAGATGGCCGTTGCGGGGCGCATCGTGTTCCAGCCGCCCGGTATGCAGCGGAGCGACGTGACGCCGGTCGGAATGGCGATGTCGCCCGACGGGAAGAAGGCCTATGTCGGGCTTGGCCAGGCGGCGCATGTGGCCGAAGTGGACGTGTCGACGCGGCAGGTGACGGGATATGTGCTCGTCGGAAAGCGGCCCTGGGGTGTTGCGGTGTCTCGTGACGGCAAGCGGTTGTGGGTCGCCAACGGAATGAGCGACGACGTAACGGTGATCGAGTTGCCGAGCCGCAAGCCGCTGGCCTCGTTCGCAGCAGGCCGCACCCCCTGGGGTATCGCGATCGATGATTAAGCAGATCTGTCGTGCCTGGCTGATCGTGCTGGTGATCGTGTCGTCGTGGTCAGTGGCTACGATGGCGCAAACATCTGAGGCGGGAGCTAAACTCGTCGTCGGGTATGTCGAGGTCGAGGACGATCCGCGTTACGAGCCGATCCGGACTGCGGAGCGGATCATTTTGAAGGCGCCGCATCGGCCTTATGCCGGTGCTGTGGTGGGGATCGACGATGCCGCGGCGCTGGTGCGCGTGACACGGACGACGCTCGTGCTCGAGCGGTTCACGGCTGCGCCGGGCAAGGCGGCTGAAGCGATCGCAAAAGCTGCCAAGGAGCGCGGCGTGTCGCTGTTCCTGCTCGATCTGCCGGCGGATGAGATCCGGTCGGCGACTGCGGTTTTGAAGGGGACGCCGGCGCTGGCGTTCAACGTGTCGGCGTCCGAGGATGCTCTGCGCCGCGAGTTGTGTGCTGCAGAGATCGTGCACGTTACGCCGAGCCACGCAATGCGGGCCGACGCGCTTTTGCAGCATCTCGTTTCGCGTAAGTGGCGCGACGTCGTGCTGCTCGAAGGCCCGGAGCCGGGGGACGCTGCCGAGGTAGCTGCACTGCAGCGGTCGGCGAGGAAGTTCGGCGTGCGGATCGTGGCGCATCAGAAATTCAAGCTCGGCAACGATCCGCGTGACCGTGAGTTGAACAATCCGGCGCTGCTGACGGCGATCAACCGCGACTACGACGTCGTGATCGTCGCGGACGAGGGGTTGGAAATGGCGCGGCAGTTGCCGTTTAGGACCACGCGGCCACGACCGATCGCGGGGACGACTGGGCTCGAGGCCGAAGCATGGCACTGGACGTGGGATCGCAGCGGAGGACCACAACTCAACGGCCGTTTCCAGGCGAAGAGTGGTGGCCAGCAGATGAGTTCGTCCGATTGGGCCGCGTGGATGGCGGTGAAGATGATTTCGGAAGCGCTGCTCAGAACAGGAAGTTCCGACATCGCCGTCATGAAGCGACATCTCATCCAGTCGGGGACTGCGCCGGGGGGCGGCTTCGACGGGGGCAAAGGACTTGCGGTGAGCGTGCGGGCGTGGGACCAACAGGTGCGTCAGCCGATGCTGCTGGCGACGCCGCTCGCGATTGCTGCGATGGCGCCGGTCGACGGGTTTCTCCACCAGACGAACCGGCTCGACACGCTCGGCGACGATGCTGCGGAAACGCCGTGCCGGCTCGATCAACGCAGCCGGTGAAGGGAAGGAAACGCTGGGAATGGGGCTGGTGCACGTAGCGAGGGCGATGAAGGCCGTCACCATGCGGGAACTCGTGCGGTTCTCGCGGCAGCGTGGGCGGCTGTTCTCGGCGCTGGTGCGGCCGCTGCTGTGGCTCGCGGTGTTCGCCGCCGGGTTCCAGAACGTGTTCGGCGTGTCGATCATTCCGCCGTACAAGACATACATCACCTATCAGACGTACATCGTGCCGGGGCTGATCGGGATCGTGCTGCTGTTCCACGGCATGCAGTCGTCGCTGTCGATGGTGTACGATCGCGAGATGGGCGTGATGCGGCTGCTGCTGACAGCGCCGCTGCCGCGCTGGGTGCTGCTGTTCTGCAAGCTGCTCGCGGGGACCGTGCTGTCCGTAATCACCTGTTACGCGTTTCTCGCGGTGGCCGCGTTCTTCGACGTGACGTTCGAGCCGCTTGGGTGGCTCGCGGTGCTGCCGGCGCTGATCGTGTCGGGGCTGATGCTGGGGGCGTTGGGGTTGCTGCTGTCGGTCTACATCCGGCAGGTCGAGAATTTCGCCGGCACCATGAATTTCGTGATCTTTCCGATGTTCTTCATTTCTTCGGCGCTCTACCCGCTGTGGAAGCTGCGCGAGGGCGGCGCGGAAATCGTCTACCTCCTCGCGGTGGCGAACCCGTTCACATACGCGGTCGAGCTGTGCCGGTTCGCGCTCTACGGGATGTTCAATGCGACGGCGGCGGCGGTCGTGGTCGCTTCGGGCATCGTGTTCTTCGTCGCGGCGGTGTGGGGCTACGATCCGCAGAGCGGCATGATCCGGCGCACGAGGGGGCGCGCATGATGTGGTTGTCGATCGCCGAGTGGGGCTCCCCCCTCCGCCCCTACGGGGCACCTCCCCCACACAGGGGGGAGGAGAACCGCGCCGGGAGCGGGCTACTATCGAGGAAGAGTGCAGCGTGGAACTGCGGGGTAGTCGCGGTAGCGTTCATGGCGGTATTGGCAACGTTGTTTTCGACTTCGGGCCACGCTGCCGATCGCATTCGGATCTCGGCGCAGAGGACGGGGACGCTGGCGTGGGAACTGGCTGTCATCAAGGCACATGGCCTCGATGCGAAGGCGGGCATCGATCTCGTCATCACGGAACTCGCTGCGCCGGAGGCGGGCAAGATCGCGCTCAAGGGTGGCTCGGCTGATATCATCGTGACGGACCTGTTGTGGGTCGCGCGCGAGCGGGCTTTGGGCGGCAAGCTGCAGTTCTATCCGTATGGCGGGACGCTCGGCGCGGTCATGGTGCCTGCCGGCTCGAAACGCGTTGGTCTCAAGGATCTCGCCGGCGCGAAGATCGGCGTGGCAGGCGGGCCGCTCGACAAGAGCTGGCTTATGCTGATGGCGTTCGCGGCGGGGCAGGATCTCGATCTCAAGCGGAAGGCTACTCCTGCCTATGGTGCGCCGCCTCTGCTATCCGAAAAGCTGGAGCAGGGCGAACTCGATGCGGTGCTGACGTTCTGGAATTTTGCAGCGCAGCTGGAAGCCAGAGGTTACCGACGCCTGATCGAGATGGCGGACGTCCAGGCGCGGCTCGGTGCGAAGGGTAACGTCGCCATTCTCGGGTTCGGTTTCGACAGCGATTGGGCAGCGCGCAACGCGGGCGCGCTCGCTCGGTTCTTCGAGGCGAGCCAGCAGGCGAAGGACGTGCTGGCGAAGTCGCTGGCCGAATGGCAGCGGCTGGCATCTCGGATCGGCACCAACGATACCGCGATGCTGGAGCTGTACCGCAAGCGGTACGCTGATGGCGTGCCGCGGCGCGGGCTCGACGAGGAGATCGCCGATGCGCGAGCACTTTATCGGGTTCTCGCGTCGATCGGCGGCAAGGAACTGGTGGGGCCTGCGCTGGAACTCGATCCTGCGGTCTACTGGCGGCCGGGGCGCGGACGGTGACCGGAAGGCGCCGCCAGATCGCTCTGCGGGTTGCTTCGCTCGCAGCCATTCTCGCGGTGTGGGCAGTCGGCTCGCTCCTGGCGGGGCCGCGGCTGCTGCCGTCGCCGTTTGCGGTTTTCGCTGTCATCGCGGAAGAAGCGAACAGCGGTGCTTTGTTCTTCAACATCGCGATCACGCTGGCGCGGGTCGGTGTCGCGTTCGGCATCGCCATGCTGGCCGGCACGGCGCTCGGTATCCTGATGGGGCGCTCACGGACGGTCGACGACCTGTTCGACCTGCCGCTGATCGTACTGCTCAACCTGCCGGCGCTTGTGATCGTCGTGCTCGCCTACA
>CAMDMH010000400.1 GCA_945901835.1 Devosia equisanguinis
CTTGCATCACATGTTGCGATTTGAAAGGCTGGGAAAGGATGGCGTGCGAAACAGCGCGCCCTGTTTCCCACGACCTCGTACATTGCCCTGACCAGGGAGGTTCACTATTCTATACGGGGTTCTCGATGGGCGGATGCGATCGGACCGGACGGCTAGCGCCCACATATGAGCGCGCAACGTTCGCCCTTTCAGATCGCCCGACCGATGCATACATGGCGGGTAGCAGCATGATGACGATACTGATGGCAGGCAAAGGCGGCCCCGGAAAAGGCGGCAACGGGAACGACGAGGAGGGCAAGACGGGGATCGTCACCAAGACGCGCCCCAAGACCAAGAAGCCGTCGCTCTACAAGGTCCTGCTGCTGAACGACGACTACACGCCGATGGAATTCGTCGTGCACGTGCTCGAACGCTACTTCGGCAAGAACCGTGAGGAAGCGACCAAAATCATGCTGCATGTCCACCAGAAGGGGGTGGGCATATGCGGGGTCTATACATACGAGGTGGCCGAGACCAAGGTCACCCAGGTGATGGACTTCTCGCGACAGCACGGCCACCCGCTGCAGTGCACCCTCGAGAAAGAGTGAGGAACTTTTGCGCCGGACTGAGCAATCTGTTCTTTCAAGCGCAAACAAGTAAGGAATTCACCGTGCCATCCTTCTCGCAAAGCCTTGAAGCTGCCCTTCACCGTGCGCTTGAGCTGGCCAACCAGCGCAACCACGAATACGCCACGCTCGAGCATCTCCTGCTCGCCCTCGTCGATGATCGCGACGCCGGCAGCCTGATGAAGGCGTGCAATGTCGACGTCGACAAATTGCGCCGCCGTATCACCGAGTTCCTCGACAGCGAGCTCGACTCTCTAACATCCAAGACCGCGACCGAAGCACAGCCCACGACGAGCTTCCAGCGCGTGATCCACCGCGCTGTCGTCCATGTCCAGTCATCGGGCCGCGAGGAAGTGACGGGCGCCAACGTGCTCGTCGCCATGTTCGCCGAGCGCGAGAGCCACGCCGCATTCTTCCTGCAGGAGCAGGAGATGACGCGCTTCGACGCTGTTCAATACATCAGCCATGGAATCGCCAAGCGTGCCGGCATGTCCGAGCCCCGCCCCGTGCGCGGTTCCGAAGAGGAGGACGGTGTTACGGGCGAAGGTGGCGGCGGCGAAGGCAAAAAGCAGACCCAGGACGCGCTCAACGCGTATTGCGTCAACCTCAACAAGAAGGCCCGCGACGGCCGCATCGATCCGCTGATCGGTCGGGAACCGGAGGTGCGCCGCACGATCCAGGTGCTCTGCCGACGGCAGAAGAACAACCCGCTCTACGTCGGTGATCCCGGCGTCGGCAAGACCGCGATCGCCGAAGGTCTCGCGCGCAAGATCATCAAGGGCGAAGTGCCCGAAGTGCTCAAGAACGCAACCATCTTCTCACTCGACATGGGCTCGCTGCTCGCAGGCACGCGCTATCGCGGCGACTTCGAAGAACGGCTCAAGGCCGTGATGAAGGAGATCGAAAACTACAAGGGCGCGATCCTGTTCATCGACGAGATCCACACCGTCATCGGCGCGGGCGCGACCTCCGGCGGCGCGATGGATGCGTCGAACCTGCTGAAGCCCGCGCTTCAGTCGGGCACGCTGCGCTGCATCGGCTCCACCACCTACAAGGAGTACCGCCAGCACTTCGAGAAGGACCGCGCGCTCGTCCGCCGCTTCCAGAAGATCGACGTCAACGAACCCACGATCGAGGACGCCATCGAGATCATGAAGGGCCTCAAGCCCTATTTCGAGGAGTTTCACAAGGTCAAGTACACCGAGGAAGCGGTCACCGCCGCTGTCGAGCTTTCGGCCAAGTACATCCATGACCGCAAGCTGCCCGACAAGGCGATCGACGTGATCGACGAGACGGGCGCCAGTCAGATGCTGCTCGCCGAAGGCAAGCGGAAAAAGAAGATCACCGTCCGTGAGATCGAGGCGACGGTGGCCACGATGGCGCGCATCCCACCCAAGACCATCACGAAGTCGGACGCAGAAGTGCTGTTCAACCTCGAGAAGGATCTGAAGCGCCTCGTGTTCGGCCAGGACGCCGCGATCACCGCGCTGACCGGCGCGATCAAGCTCGCACGCGCGGGCCTTCGCGAGCCGGAAAAGCCGATCGGCTGCTATTTGTTCTCCGGCCCCACCGGCGTCGGCAAGACCGAGGTCGCCAAGCAGCTCGCGAGCCTGATGGGCGTGGAGTTCCTGCGCTTCGATATGTCGGAATACATGGAGAAACACTCCGTCAGCCGCCTGATCGGCGCGCCTCCGGGCTATGTCGGCTTCGACCAGGGCGGCCTGCTTACCGACGGCATCGACCAGCATCCGCATTGCGTCCTGCTGCTCGACGAGATCGAGAAAGCCCATCCCGATCTCTACAATATCCTCCTGCAGGTCATGGACCACGGCAAGCTGACCGACCACAACGGCAAGAAGGTCGACTTCCGCAACGTGATACTGATCATGACCACCAACGCGGGCGCATCCGATCTGGCGCGTGCGCCGATGGGTTTCAACCGCGCCAAGCGGGAGGGCGAGGATTCCGACGCGATCCAGAAGATGTTCACGCCGGAGTTCCGCAACCGCCTCGACGCCGTCGTCGCCTTCGGCAATTTGCCGATGGACGTCATCATGAAGGTCGTCGAGAAGTTCATCTTCCAGCTCGAGGCGCAGCTCGCAGACCGCGGCGTCACGATCGAGATGACGGAAGCCGCCTCCAAGCTGGTCGCCGACCGCGGCTACGACGAGCGCTTCGGCGCCCGCCCCCTCGCACGCGTCATCCAGGAGCTGATCAAGAAGCCGCTGGCCGACGAGCTTCTGTTCGGCAGGCTCGAGCACGGCGGCACCGTCAAGGTGCTCGTCGATGGTGAGGGCGCGAACGCCAAGCTCAAGTTCGACATCATCCCCGGCGAACCCAAATCGAAAAAGGGCAAGGACAGCGACGACGACGACAGCGACGACGGCGAGGAGGAGGAGGCCGCACTGGTCGACGCCGCCCCACGCGCGAAGGCCCTCCCCAGCCCCAAGCGCCCGCCCCGCTCGACCGGCACCGTCCCCACGGTTCCGCCGAAGAAGGACTGAGCGAAACGCCACCCATTGAAAATCCAGCGCCACCGGATGAAAACCCGGTGGCGCATTTTTACTCCCATCTGCCGTTACGCCGAACTGCACCAGCACGACAATGCCGGCCACGAGACCGGCGCCTCAGGGAAACGTCCGATGCTTTCCATACGTCACGCCAGCCGCAACGCGGCATGCGCAGCGCTCATTGCACTCGCCCCCATTCTTGCCGCCATCGGCTCGGCCAAAGCCGACCCCGTCGCCGACTTCTACAAGGGCAAGACGCTCACGGTGATGATCGGGGTGAGCGCGGGCGGCGAATACGACCTCCACGCCCGCATCGTTGCCCGCCACATCGGCAAGCACATCCCCGGCACCCCCTCCGTCGTCGCCCAGAACATGACGGGTGCGGCCGGCGTGACCATGACCAACTATCTCTACAACGTCGCGCCCAAGGACGGCTCGACCATCGGCATGATCCAGAATGGCCAGCCGATCGCCCAGGCACTCGGCACGCCGAACCTCAAGTTCGACGTCAGCCAGTTCCAGTGGATCGGCTCGATCAGTGCAACCGTGGAAACGCTGGCGCTGTGGCACACGGCCGGCGTCAAGACGCTGGAAGAAGCGCGTACGAAGGAAATCTCGATCGGAACCACCGGCCGCGGCACGATTACGACCACCTTCCCCCGCCTCATGAACGAGTTCGGTGGCACCAAATTCAAGATCATTTCAGGCTATCCCGGCGGCAACGACATCAACCTCGCCATGCAGCGCGGCGAGGTGGCGGGACGCAACAACACATGGTCGAGCTGGAAAGTCACGAAGCGCGACTGGCTCGCCAACAAAGAGATCGTCATCGTCGCCTACGCAGGCCCGCAGCCGAAAGATCTGCCGAACGTCCCCAACCTCGAGGACCTCGCCAAGAATGACGACGACCGCCGCATCATCGCCCTGCTGATCTCCGGCACCAAGCTCGGCCGCCCGCTGGCCGCAATGCCCGGCGTCCCAGCCGACCGCGTCGCGGCGCTGCGCAAGGCGTTCATGGATACGATGAAGGACGAGCAGTTCCGCAAGGAAACCGAAGCCGCCAATATCGAGGTCGATCCCGTTCCCGGCGAAGCAATGGAGAAGGTCGTCGACGACGTGATGGCGACACCCAAGCACCTCGTCGATCGTGCGCGGCCGTTGAACGAGTAGGAGTGCGGCGTCAACCGCGTCGTAGGTCGGGTCAAGCGCACCACTTCAGCGTAGCGCGACCCGACACCATAGATAGGTCCATGAATGTCGGGTCGCCCCCGGTTCGCGCTATGCGCGTCCGGGGTTACACGACCTACGTTGTCCGAGCTTCAG
>CAMDMH010000401.1 GCA_945901835.1 Devosia equisanguinis
CCACCTTGGCCAACAACCGGTCGTGCCGGACATTGTCAAAGGAAGAGGCGACACACTACCCATACCCAGGATATCCCGGGCGAAGTTACGGTGACGCGTCGACGTCACGCGTTCGAGGGGCAGACGCTTAGCGTCATCCGCGCAATCAAACGACGCAGCGGCTTGCTCGTGCTCGTCATCCTGCCGAATGGCAGCCGATCGCTGATTCCAGCCGCTTGGACCGACTGGCACGAATCGGACGGAGCCACAGTGCAACGTGCTGGCGGCGATATCAACGACGCATCGGCGCTCGGACATCTCACTGATCTTTGCCGGCTGCGCGCAGTTCTCGACGCTCTTCTCCGCCGACGGCACGAGTCAGCGCTGAGCGCGGAGAGCGAACATGCAGCTGAAGATGCCGTTTCTCACGACCGACGAGCCGTCGCCGGTGCCCAGCCGCGTCCCAGAAAGCCCGTCTCCGACGACGTGGGAGGGGCTCGACGAGACGGCCCGGATCGCCGCTCTCGGCATGCTCGCCCGTCTCATCGCCCGCATGCTCGCAGCCGTTCCGGACAAGGAGACCGGCCATGAATGAGCGCAGCAAGATCACGGCGAGCCACCTCGCGCGGCAAGCGATCGTCTATCTGCGCCAGTCGAGCGCGGCCCAGGTCGAGCACAACCGCGAATCGACGGCACGGCAGTAGGCTCTTGCTGCTCGCGCCCGCGAGCTCGGCTGGCCCGAGGAGCGCGTCGTCGTCATCGACGAGGACCTTGGGCTCTCCGGCTCAGGTGTCGTCGCACGCTCCGGATTTGCGCGGTTAACAGCCGAGGTGGCGCTTGCCCGCGTCGGCCTCGTGCTCGGTCTCGAAGTCTCGCGTCTTGCCCGCAACAATGCGGATTGGCACCGGCTCATCGATCTTGCCGGCCTCACCGACACTCTGATTGGAGATGCCGACGGCATCTATCATCCGGCCCTCTTCAATGATCGCCTGCTGCTCGGGCTGAAGGGCACGATGAGCGAAGCCGAGCTTCACGTACTGCGCGCCCGGCTCAACGGCGGCATCCGTAACAAGGCAAAACGCGGCGAGTTACGGCGCGGTCTGCCGACTGGCTTCATATGGGGCGAGGCAGACGGCGAGGTTCTCTTCCATCCCGATGAAGCCGTCGTCACCGCGATCCGCACGATGTTCGCCCGCTTCGCCGAGACAGGATCAGCACGCCGCGTCTGGCTGTGGTTCCGCGACCAAGCGCTGAAGCTGCCGCTGCAGATGCATGCCCACGCCGAGATTCGTTGGGTCGACGCGAGCTATCACGCCGTCCACCAGGTTCTCGCGAACCCCGTCTATGCCGGCGCCTACGTCTATGGCAAGACGCGCACGGAGCAGACGCTCGATGCCACCGGCGCGCATCCGCGTGCTGCCGCGAGACGAATGGCAGGTGCTCATCAAGGATCACCATCCCGGCTACATTGATTGGCACACCTATGACGCCAACCAGCAGCGGATTGCGAAGAACACGCGCCCCGGACCGCACAAGAATGCCAACGGAGCGGGCGGCGCCGTGAGAGAGGGCAGCGCACTCTTGCAGGGGCTCGCCGCTTGCGGCCACTGCGGTCGTCGCCTGCGCACGCATTATACCGGCCGCACCTCCTCGCCCGGCTATCACTGCTCAGGCGAAAACATCGTCAAAGGGCGCGGCAGCTATTGCCTCACGGTCGGCGCCGTGCAGATCGATGAGGCTGTTGCGTGCGCCTTCATCGCGGCACTCGAGCCGGCGAGGATCACAGCGACACTGGCTGCCGCCGAGCAGCTCGAGGCCGATCGCAAGGCTCTGCTCAAGCAATGGCGGCTCGGCGTCGAGCGGGCGCAATACGCCGTCAATCTCGCCGAGCGCCGCTACGCGGCAGTCGATCCCGACAATCGGCTTGTTGCGCGTGGCCTGGAAAAGGCGTGGGAGGAAAGCCTCATCGCGCTCGAAGCGGCGAGAGCCGATCTCGCGCGCCGCGAAGAGGAGCGGCCACGCGTGCTGTCGGTCGAGGAGCGCTTGTCGCTCGCCACACTCGGCACCAATCTCGCCGACGTCTGGAATGCCACGACGACCACCCCGCGCGATCGCAAGGAGCTTCTGGGAACGCTGGTCGAGGAAGTGATCCTCACGGTCGAGCGCGACAAGTCAGCAGCGCACATTGCGGTGCGTTGGAAAGGCGGCGCGCTCACCGACATCGATCTAGCGCTGCCGGTGAAACGGCAAGCCACGGTGCGCACCGACGAGGACACGGTGGCGCTCGTGCGCCGTCTCGCCGAGCATTATCCCGACACCGTGATCGCCGGCATCCTCAACCGGCAGGGCCGGAGGTCAGCGCGTGGCTTGCGCTTCGAAGGCAATCGCGTTGCCAGCCTGCGCACGCATTGGAAGATTCCGTGTTTCGTGCCGAAGGCCGATGCCGAGCAGGGCGAGTTGCTCACGATCAAAGCCGCCGCCGCAGTACTTGGCGTGGCGACATCGACGATCCATCGGTTGATCAACGACGGCATCATCGCTGGTGAGCAAATCACGCCTGGCGCACCCTGGCGCATCCGGTTGAGTGACGGGCTGAAAGCGCGCTTCAATGCCGAGGCCGCCGACGGATTCTTAGCCATGCGCGAGGCCATCAAGGCGCTCGGGGTGTCGCGCCAGACCGTGTTGCAGCGTGTAAAGCGCGGCGAGCTGGAAGCAGTCCACGTCACGCGAGGCCGACAAAAGGGACTCCGCATCAAGGTCTTGGCCACTCAGGGCCAACTCTTCGACTGAGCTTCAAAAACCAGGGGGCAATATGAGAATGGATCCAAATAACTGCGCAGGTCGATGTCTATAACGCGTGTCTTCTGCTGAACAATCGCCTTTGCCACCCGGTTGACCGCTTCATGAGCTGTCCGCTTGGGACGATATCCAAACGATCCAGGCTGGAAGTCAGCCTCGAAGATCGGCTCCAGTATGAGCTTGAGCGCACCCTGCACCACTCGGTCGCGGATGGCAGGAATCGAAAGTACGCGAACCTTGCCGCCATCTTTCGGAATCTCCTGTCTCCGGGACGGTAACGGAACATATGTGCGCTCGACAAGTTCGTCCCTGATCTGCACGAGGAATGCATCGACGCCTTGCGCCTCGATTGTCCCGAAGGTCACTCCGTCACTTCCCGGAGCGCCATCGTTCTTTTCGGCAAGCGAATACGCCGCTCGTAGAGTTTCCAACTTGCAGACATGGACGGACAAACCCCAGAACCGCCAGGACGTCTCAGCCTTCGCCTTGACGTATAGTCTCCGCCTTAGGTCTTGCAGACTAATGGACGCCTTTGTCATCTCGTCCCTGCCTTCCCGATTGAAGGAGACATCACAGACAGAAGGGTCCCTTTGCTCCGCGGACGTTACTCCGCCTCGACGCTCATACGGACCCATCCGCCACCCTCTCGCCGTCAATCGATTTCCCGGATGAGCCGGTTATACGATCTACCCTGCTCCGGTGATTTCGCACCGGGACGAGGAGGGCTTCTCCAGTTGCTCGGCATGTCCTTGCCACCGTGCTGTCGCTTCCACCCCGCCGAGGTGGGAATGCCGTATCGGTCAGATTTCGGCACCCCATGCTGCCTTCGCCCCACGGATGCGGGCTCGGCCCTTGGATCCAATCAATTTCGAGGCCACATTCGCGTTCACTGTCGTTACGGCCCGGCGGCTCGTGATCTCCCCAGGGGAGATCTTGTCGATAGGCTTCAGGATCTTGGTTTCCCGCCACCCTGCTATCCAAACTACGGGGCTCCTGACTCTTGCCCCGGCAGGTCTACCTCCTGCTGAACATGCCAGCTTTCGCTGGACACACAACCTATCGAGAAAATCACGCGCGGTCTGCGCGGCCGGCAAATCGTGGCCGATCAGCGCGGCGAGGCCCTGGTCCTGGCGCAGATGATCGAAGTCCTCGCAACGCTCGCCGCCGGCCGACCACAGCGCCAGATGGCTCGCCACCATCTGTGAGGCGGTGAGCCCGCGCTTGCGCGTTTTGAATTTGATCGTGCGGCAGATCACGGCCGCGGCCCCGCCCCGCTGGAATACCTCGATCACGCTGGGGACACCGGCATGAGCCGTGACCAGACTCTCCTCGATCTCGGTGTCGATCTCATAGTCCAGCCGCTGCCCCGCCATGGCTTCCTCCGTGCACCACGCCGGTGAAACCTATCTGAATCGGCGGAATCAGAAGAACAGGAACGAAATCAACGAGCTTCCTCAGTCGGCTCGGCAAACCCAATGGTTTAGCCGGGGATCAGGGTCAGACTCGGAACACTAGACAGCTCTCCATTTTGAGCTTAGCAGAACGGCACCTTCCTCTATTCTCGCAACGATCATGTACTTGCTCAAATTGTCGAAGTCCCTGAAATCGATCAGCATGACACTCAGAGCTGACCCAGCATGCTGATGAGAATTG
>CAMDMH010000402.1 GCA_945901835.1 Devosia equisanguinis
GCGGCTGTGAAAGGCGGCTATATGCCGAGCTAGACCCACACGCTTGCAAAAAGCTTGAAGAGTAGTCTACTCGCTAAGTTGGCTCCTGCCAATAGGCTTTTGATCTCCTGCTAAATTTGTGGTTTCCAAGCCACACACCGTGTGTGGCCGCCGAGGTCCACTGCGGTTCTCTGCCGGCTGGCGACCATCGCCCCGCAATATCGCTCGACCAACGCCAGAACGGCCGCCGCCTGCCCAGCGCCGACTTCGACGACGAACCATGCGCCGTTGCCGACCTCGCCTCGAGCCGAGCCGCTGACGATCTCGCGATATATATCGAGGCCATCGACCCCGCCATCGAGCGCCAGCAGCGGATCGTAGTGTAGCACGTCCCTGTCGAGCCCCGCAATCTCACCAGACGGGACATACGGGGGATTGGCAACGACGAGATCGAACCGCCCCGAAACTCCATCGAGCGATCGCGCCTTCTGCCAGCGCACGCGCCCAGACAAACCGAGCAACTCCCCATTCTGCTTCGCCACTTCCAGCGCTGCCGCACTGAGATCCGTGCCGAGCCCGCGCGCGAGAGCCATCTCTGCCAGAAGAGTGAGCGCGATACAGCCGGTGCCGGTGCCTATATCGAGAATGTCGATAGGTCTATCGCGCCAGCCTTCCTCGCCGGTGATCGCCAAAGCCAGGTCGATCAGCGCCTCCGTATCGGGCCTCGGATCGAGCGTGTCAGGCGTCACCAGGAATCGCCGGCCGTAGAAAGAGCGCTCGCCGAGAATACGCGTTACCGGCTCCCGCTCACGCCGCCGTCGAACCATGTCGAGTAGGCGCCCAGCCTCGGCTGCGCTCAACGGCCGCGCAGGCTCCAGAATCAACCGCTCCTGCGTGCAGCCCGTCGCCGCTTCTACCAGCAACCGGCCATCGAGCCGGTTCGTCTCGATCCCCACCTCTGCCAACCGGGCAGAGATCTCCCACACGGCATCAGAGACCGCCATGCCGGCGACGATACTCATTCGATCGTTTCCGCCTTGCGGTACATCGCGATCAGCGACGAGCGCAGCACGAAGTCTCGATGCTGGTCAGGGTTCGCCGCCATTCGACGCAAGTTCTCGAGATTGGTCGCGCGCACCTTGGGATCGCTCTCCTCCAGCGTTCTCTTGTTTGCGATCGACTGCGCCTGCACGTACTCGATTGCGGTCTGCCGCCGCTGCCGGTCGTAGTGCGCGAGAAGCGGTACCGGATCCGCTCCCTTCCAGATCTCGGCAACCTTGTCGGCGAGGTTGATGCCGTCCTGAAAGCCGCTGTTCATCCCCATGCCGCCGATCGGGTTGTTCACATGCGCGCTGTCGCCAGCGAGCAGGAACCGCCCCTCGTAGAACGCGCCGGCCACGCGTTGATGCACGTTGTACATGTTGCGGTGGATGATATCGCATTTGCCCGCCGGCGCGAGACATTCGGCGAAACGCGCCGCGATCCAGGCGTCACTCATGACCTCCTCGTCGCTCTCCTCGTTCTTCGCCGGGAATACGCACCGCCAAAGCCCCTCGAAGTTCTCGCCCGGCACTTTCATCAGCGACACCCAGCGCTCCGGATGCGCGCAGTAATTGCGCAACCTGAAGCCCATCGCCGCTTCGAGATCCCGCGTCGTCGTCACGATGTTGAAGCGCTCGGGCCACGTGAACCCGTCGAACGTGACGTCCATGGCCTTGCGCACGATCGAGCGGCCACCATCCGCACCGACCAGCCAGCGCCCGCGATGCACTTCGACGGTGCCATCCTCCCGCGTCGCGCGTGCCTCGACCCAATCGGGCCCCTGGCTCACTTCAGTGACGTCGATCGGCCGGATCATCTTGAACAGCGGCTCTTTCGCCGCCGCCGCGAGCGCGACGTTGACCGTCTTATGCTGCTCGATCTGCACGACGAACGGATAGGCCGTATCATCCTTGAGATAGCCGTAGTCGAACTCGGCCACCACCTCGTGGGTCTCACGGTCGCGCCACTGGAACAGCACCGACTTCAATCCTTGCCGGATCAGCTCGGGCGTCAAACCCATCGGATCGAACAGGTCGAGCGTCGATGGTTGCAGCGTCGCCGCGCGGTGGTCTTCCGCAGGCTTGTCGAGCTTGTCGAGCACCGTGACGGGAATACCGTGCCGCGCGAGCCGCAAGCCGGTGAGAGTACCGATCGGTCCGCCGCCGACGATGATGACGCGGTCGATATCACTCATGCGCTTGGCTCTATCCGTGAAAACGATTTGCTCTATCTTCTATGCCGATTAGATTTTGCGGGCGACCACGCTGTCAACGCAACATCTTTTGCAGTACCGCATAGCTGAACCCAGGAGTTACTCGATGGCCGTAGAGCTGGCTCGCCTCGTCCTCGCCTCGCAGACCGACACGACAGGCCTCGAAAAGCAGCTTACTTCCTGGCGTCCCCAGCGCATCTCACGGCTGGCCCTCGTCTACAAGGTAGAAGGCGAATACGAGGACGGCAGCCGCGAGCGCGCACGCGCTGCCGTCTACGACCTGCTCGCGCGTCACGGCCTCGACACCAAAGCTGAAATGGTCACAGTGGTCGGCTGCGAGGGTCTCGCCACGCCGTTCGGCTATGTCATGGCCGATGTCGCCACAGACACCCCGGCCGGCCGCGCCAAGCGCCTCGCCATCGGCGTTGCCCGCAGCGCACCACCCGATGATGCCGACCTCGACAAGGCGAAGTTCAAGACCACGGTCGCCCGCCTCACCGAAAAGGCCATGGCCGATGCAGGCCTCTCGGCGAAAGACGTCGTGACCGTCCTCGTCAACACCCCCGCGCCGATGTCCGGCGACAAAGGCCTCCGTGGTCGCAGAGCCCGGGCAGTCGCAGCGCTCGGCGCCGGAATCGCCATATCAGACGTCGAAGCGTCCCAGGTGACCGAAGCCTCGATCATGAAGAAGTCCGACCTGTTCACCAAGCGCGTCCAGACCTTCACCGGCCCGACCGTCAAGCAACTCGAGATCATCGTGATCGGCAACCGGGCCGGCGCAGGTGGAAATCTTGTCGCATGCTCCGCCGCCACCGCCGACCTGACCGACATGCGTCCGCTGAAGCGCATGCTCACGAAGGCCGGCCTCGAACTCGACCGCGATGGCGAGTTGGCATCTCCCGAGCGCGTCGTCGCCATGATGATCAAATCCGGCGTCCGCCCCGACGGCACCGTCCATGGCCTGCGCACCACCCTGTTCGAGCCGGGACTGCCGGTCGAGAAGCATGTCCGCGCCGCTCAGTCCGGCCTGATGGCCGCCCTGCTCGGCACATCAGCCGTGTTCAACACCTTCGATCCGATCCAGCAATGCCCCGTCGGCGGCTCCACCGCCTGCGCGATCGTGAGGGTTGAGTAATCGTTCATCGGGGTCAGACCCAGCGGGTCTGACCCCAAGCCCGGCGCAACCTCGAAACTCCTGCTCACTCCGCCTTCCGCGAAGAAATGCGGAGCGTGAACTGCGGCCCCATCTTTTCGAGGTAGTGCCCGGCCTTCTCGCCGAACACCCACTCGATCACACCCGGCGGATGATGGAAGTCCGCCACCAGATAGTGCTGCTTGACGGTCTCTCCCGCGCGCAACTTCTCGGCCCCGACGCCGCCCAAGAACTTCGTGACCGGCGATTTGAAGCGCACCGAGGTCGTCTGCAATTCCCAGCGGCACACCCCGAGCCCGAAGCTGTTCTCGTCGAGTAAGGGGTTCTCCCGAACCGAGCCGCGGAATGACCCATCGGCTTGCCTCTCCCAGACGATATCGAGAGAATGCTCCGGCGCAAGGCGTACGCCGCCGATGGCTCTTTGCTTATCGACGGGTACGCACTCGAGATTGGCGATACGATAGACAACCGATCCCGTGATTTCAGCGAGCGGCCCCGGCAAGTCCGCAAAACGCAACTCGACCACATACGCTTTCCCGGGCTCGCTGTTGGGCTTGGGCTGGATGGCCGGCTGCGCGGAACACTCGACGCCCGCCAGTACAAGAAAACACGTCGCCAGAGCGGCAGTCGTCCGAGACATACCTGGCATCCGCTTCATATTCCCAGACCTACCGACCTAGATGAACCCGATTGCGCTCAGCACGGACAATGCGACGACGACGCAAGCAGTCGCCAACAATCCGACCAACTGCCATGTCGGCTGCCGCCACCAGCGCCACGTGAAAAACCCGGCCAGAACCGCACCTGCGATCGCGCCAGCAGGCCCCGTGATAAGGAGCGACATATAATACCGTCGGTTCATAATCTCGACTCGTGTTGCGTGGGTGCGATCCCGCTGATCGCCAGATCGTGATTCCATATCTCCATTGATTCGATGGAGGTCTGGATGACGGTGCCACTCGAGATCCGGCGGGATCGAACACCCGCGGTGCTGCGCAAAGAGGCCAAGGCCGAGACTGATGCGCGTATCGCCCGGCGCAT
>CAMDMH010000403.1 GCA_945901835.1 Devosia equisanguinis
GCATCCTACGAATGGCGCTTCAATCGCCGCTTCGATCTGGCCAAGAACATAGAGCGCCTCGCCCGCGTTGCGGTCGCAACCGCGCCACGACCCTACCGGTCGATCGCCGCGGTCAGGCCGGCAGAGGTGATGACGGGGTAATCACGAGACCGGAAGCAGATGCTTTTCAACATCGGCGGTGGCGGCATGCTGCTGCTGGGGTTGTTGCTCGCGGTGAAGTCGTCGTTCGCGCCCAAGCCCGAGACGCCGCTGTGCGAGACGAGATACTCGGGCGGCGTGCTGTTCTCGTATTCGCGCAAAGGCGCCGATCCGTTGTCGCCGGAAGATCTCCAGGCGCGGTTGGCTGGTACCGACCGCGGCCTCGTCAAGAACGCGAGGATCGTGGCCGAGGGGACCGTGCCGCACGGCTATGCGCTCGAGGTTCAGCTCCGGCGTTCCAACGGCGAGGAAGACGACCAATCGCGCAGCGGCATCGGCTTCCTGTGGGTACCCCGGCAATTGGCGCTCGCGTCCTCCGCGTGCCTTTCCTCCAGCGTTTGGATCCCGGAAGGGTTCAAGCTCGGCGAAGGTGGAACTCTGCCGGGTCTCGTCAGCGATGCCCAGGGCATGGAGGATGCGCCGGCGGGCGCTGCGCCTCCGGCTGACCAGAACGCATCGGGCGGAGATGCACCGGTTCTGGGCAAGCTGCCGCCGTTTTCGCTCAGGCCGCAATGGCGGGCCGACGGCGCCCTGATGCTGCAGCCGGTCGTGAACATCGGCCAGATGGGGGCCGTTCTGATCGATCCGGCGAAGGCAACCCTGAAGCCTGGACAGTGGTCGCGCATCGAGAGTGAGGTCGTGCTCAACACGCCCGGTCGCAATGACGGCATGCTGCGTGCGTGGGTCAACGGCCAATTGGTCGTCGAGGCGTTCAACATCGGCTTCCGGCGCGACGAGATCCAGAGCTTCCAGGCCGTCGTGGGCGATATTCATCACATCCGTCACGGGGGCTGGGCGCCGGCTCCGGCCGAAACGAGGCTGCGTATCTCGCCGCTCGAGCTTCGCTTGAAGTGACGCACAACCTATGTTCAGGCCATCAGCCTGAACATCAGGACGCCGAGCAAGGTCAGCCCGATACCGGCGTATTCGGAGAAGGTGATGCGCTCGCGGTAGTAGAGCGCGGAGACGAGGAGCGTGAACACGACCTCGATCTGGCCGACAGCGCGCACGTACGATGCGTTCTCCAGCGCGAATGCCGTGAACCAGCAGATCGAGCCGATCGCGCTCGTCGTGCCGATGAAAACAGACATCTTCACGTACGGTTTCAGCTTGGCGGCAAGGCCCGGCTCGCGCCAGGCGAGCCAGGCGCCGATGACGACGGTCTGCATCAGGATCGCGAGTACGACCGTCCAGCCGCCGCGCCACAGGAACGTACCTTCGCCGATCACGAGGGCCGCTTCCCGGAAGGTCAGAAACGAAATGGCAAAGCTCACCGCGCATCCAAGTGCGACGTGGAGGGCCTTGTCCGTGAGGATCGCCGAGAGGCGGTTGCCGCCTTGGTCCGAAGAGGCGAGCTGAGCGCCGTGACGCGTGGTGCGCTCGAACGACATCATCACGACGCCTGCCATTACGACGAACAGTGCGACGATGCCGCCGAGGCTCAGCCGCTCGGAAAAAAACAAGGCGCCGAGGATCGCTGTTATGACGATGTCGACCTTGGTTAGCATCGTGCCGACGCCGAAACTTCGAAGCGTGAACATGCGGATCAGCAGTGCCGTGGCGATCACCTGAGCCATCGCGCCGACGAAGGTATAGGCCAGGAACGGGAAATTGAACGTGGGCAGACGTTCGCCGGTCGCGGCAAGCACGACGGTGAGGTACAACACGAGGACCGGCAGGCCGAACAGCGAGCGCACGTAGGTCGTGGCGAGCGTGGACAGGTGCTTGTTGAGATCGCGCTGGGCGGCCGTGCGGATGGCCTGAAGCAGCGCTGCGAGCACGGTGAGAACGATCCAGAAGTGATCCATTTGCGAAGGAGTCGTTCCCGATGGGGCTGCCGTTGAGAACGGCGCTGGCTGTGAACTTTCTAGAGATTGTCCAGATTACCTGAAATGAGGACTCGAAATTGCCGAATCCCGATGCTGCCGCTGATCGAAAGGTGCGGCCAGATCCATCGTCAAGCGGACAGTGCTGGAGGAGAGGCGTTCCATTTGCTTGGCGTACAAGGTTCTCGGGGGCGGCGAAAAAGCGGGTACAGGTTCGGAAACGTGTTGAGGTTGCGGAGCCAACCTCATCGGCGAACGAATGCTTTGATTGGCGTGAGAGCTTTCGGTAGGGGGCGGATTAATCAGGCCGTTACGTGGTGCTTTCGCTAATACGCCCGGCAGGATAAACCGTAAGCAAAATTCCGTACCGGACTTCGTGCCCGCAATGCCTCACGTCGATCAGATCAAAGACGTCTCGTCGGTTCGATCAACCGAAGTTCGAGCGCTGCCACGCGTGGCTGCATTGATCGCGACCTCGGAAATCTCGGGGCCGGGACGACAGCTCGTGGCGCTGGGACAGGAGCTGCAACGCCGCGGTGCCGCGTTCGTCATCGTCGCGCTGATGCGGCCGGGCGCGGAGAGCGCGTTCGTCGCGTTCGCGCGTGGGCAAGGCATAGAGTGCCGCGAGGTGACGGATCGGGGACCGTTCGATCCGAAGCTCGTCGGTGAGGTGCGCGATTTCATCGGTGAATGGTGGCCCGATGTCGTGCAGACGCACAGCTACAAGCCGACCAGCGTTCTCTACATCCTTCGTAAGCTCGGCGTGCCGTGTGCCTGGATCGGCTTTCACGAAGGGGCCACCGACAAAGGCTTCAAGGACCGGCTCTATACCCGGTTCGATTTCCTCATGCTGCGCGCGGCGGATCGGATCGTCGTGATGTCGAAGAAGCAGAAGGAAATCTTTCCTCCGCGGCTCGATCGCGTGCGGGTCGTGAACAACGCGGTGCCGGGAATGCCGCGGGCGCGGGACCCGGCGTCCGTGCTGCCGGTTTGCGGCGGCGGCGAGGCGAAGGTCCGGTGCCGCTCGTGGGCGCAATCGGACGGCTCAGCCGCGAGAAGGGCGTCGACGTATTTCTCGATGCGCTTGCCAGGCTCAAGGAGCGGGGCGTTGCCGCCCGAGGAGTGATCATCGGCGAAGGCGCGCTCGAGACGGAGCTGAAGGAGCAGTCGCGACGGTTGGGCATCGCTGGCGATGTCGAGTTCACGGGGCGCGTAGATGCGATGTTGGAGGCATACGAGGCGCTCGATCTCATGGTGATCCCGTCGCGTAGCGAGGGATTGCCGAGCGCGCTGCTCGAAGCGTTGCAGACGGGATTGCCGGTGGTGACCACGCGGGTCGGCGCGATGATCGAGATCGTGGGCGAGGAGCCGCGGTCGATGCGCATGGTGGCGCCTGAGCGGCCGGAACTGCTCGCGGATGCGATCGAAGCCGAGCTTGCCGATATCGCTTCGCCGGAGGCTTCGGCGGCGCGGGCGAGGGTTGCGGCTCACTACTCCATCGAAAAGCGTTGCGACCACATGGTGGAGATCTACGGCGAGGCACTCGGCGCGCGGGGGCTCCGGTGAAGATCGAGATGATTTTGCCATCGCTCATCGCGGCCGGCATGGAAGTGATGGTTGCACGCATGGCGCGCAAGCTCTCACTGCGAGGGCACGATGTCGGCATCACCTGCATCGTGGACAAGGGACCGCTCGTAGCGGAACTCGAGGCGGCGGGTGTCCGCGTCAGCCTGCCTGGTGCGCAGGGGCTGGCCAATCCCCGCTGGCTCATGCGGCTTGGATCGCACATCAAGTCGATCTCTCCCGATGTCGTGCACATTCATTCCGGTGCCTGGTTCAAGGGCGTGGTGGCGGCGCGCACTGCCGGTGTACCGCGCCTTATCTATACTGCGCATGGCTTCATCGAGCGTGAGGCCAGGATCGAGACCGTGCTCAACCGGATCGCTGCGCCGCTGACGAACTGCGTGGTTTCGGTGTCGGATCATCTGGCCGAGGTGCTCAAGGCGCGAGGGCTTGGCGGTCGCGATCTCGCGATCATCGCCAACGGTATCGATCTCGCTCTTTTCAAGCCGGGCGGCGGCTCGGGAGAAATCCGGCGCCGCTTCGGTATCGGGCCGGAAACGCTGCTGGTCGGGACGGTGGCGCGGCTGGAGCCCATCAAGAACCAGGCGATGCTGATCGACGGGATCGCCAAGGCGCGCGGCAAGGGCGTCGATTGCGCGGTCGTGCTGATCGGCGAGGGATCGTTGCTCGCCGGTCTGATACCGTCGGTTCATAATCTCGACTCGTGTTGCGTGGGTGCGATTCCGCTGATCGCCAGATCGTGATTCCATATCCCCATTGATTCGATGGAGGTCTGGATGACGGTGCCACTCGAGATCCGGCGGGATCGAACAC
>CAMDMH010000404.1 GCA_945901835.1 Devosia equisanguinis
ACCATGAGCCAGCAAGGAGCGAACATGGCTGAGAATTTCAACGGCCGCAGGCGCATCCGCAAGAAGTTCGGTCGCATCCAAGAAATTGCGAAGATGCCGAACCTCATCGAGGTGCAGAAGAGCTCCTACGACGACTTCCTGATGGTCAAGGAGCCGCCGGGCGGCCGCTCCATCGACTTCGGCATTCAGGCTGTCTTCAAGTCCGTTTTCCCGATTTCCGACTTCTCCGGCAAGTCGATGCTCGAGTTCGTGCGCTACGACTTCGAGCCGCCGAAGTTCGACGTCGACGAATGCATGCAGCGCGACCTCACCTACGCCGCGCCGCTGAAGGTGCGCCTGCGCCTCATCGTGTTCGATGTGAACGAGGAGACGGGCTCAAAGTCCGTCAAGGAGTTCAAGGAGCAGGACGTGTACATGGGCGACATGCCGCTCATGACGCCGAACGGCACCTTCATCATCAACGGCACCGAGCGCGTCATCGTCTCTCAGATGCACCGCTCGCCGGGTGTGTTCTTCGACCATGACCGTGGTCGCACGCACGTCTCCGGCAAGCTCTTGTTCGCCGCCCGCATCATCCCGTATCGCGGTAGCTGGCTGGACTTCGAGTTCGACGCCAAGGACATCGTCTACGTCCGCATCGATCGCCGCAGGAAGCTGCCGGTTACGACGATGCTTTATGGGCTGGGCCTCGACGACGAGGAGATTCTCTCCACGTTCTACAAGTCGATCCCGATCAAGGTCTCCAAGCGCGGCTGGCGCATGCCGTTCATGCCGGAGAAGATGCGCGGCACCGCGCCGATCTCCGATCTCGCCGACGCCAAGACCGGCGAGGTGGTCGTCAAGGCAGGCGACAAGATCTCTGCTCGCCGTGCGCGTGAGTTGGCTCAGGAAGGCCTCAAGGAGATCCTGGTCTCCTCCGAGGATCTGGCAACCTGCTACATCGCCGAGGACATCGTCGATCTCGCCACCGGCAAGATCTTCGCCGAGGCCGGCTCGGAGCTGGACGAGAAGCTGCTCGCCGAACTCAAGGACCAGAAGGTCAAGGAGTTTCATATCCTCGATATCGACCACGTGTCGGTCGGGCCGTTCATTCGCAACACCCTCAACCTGGACAAGAATGCCAACCAGGACGAGGCGCTGATGGACATCTACCGCATCATGCGTCCGGGCGAGCCCCCGACCATCGAGGCGGCGACGGCGCTGTTCGGCGGACTGTTCTTCGATTCGGAGCGCTATGATCTTTCCGCGGTCGGCCGCGTGAAGATGAACATGCGCCTGGGCGAAGTCGCGGGCTTCGAGGCAGCCGAGGACACGGTTCGCATCCTGCGCCGCGACGACATCCTCGCGGTTGTCCGCACACTCGTCGATCTCCGCGACGGTAAGGGCCAGATCGACGACATCGACCACCTCGGCAACCGCCGCGTGCGCTCGGTTGGCGAGCTGATGGAGAACCAGTACCGCGTCGGCCTGCTTCGCATGGAGCGCGCGATCAAGGAGCGGATGAGCTCCGTCGATATCGACACGGTGATGCCGCAGGACCTGATCAACGCCAAGCCCGCGGCCGCCGCCGTGCGCGAGTTCTTCGGTTCCTCGCAGCTCTCGCAGTTCATGGACCAGACCAATCCGCTCTCCGAGATCACGCACAAGCGGCGTCTCTCGGCGCTCGGACCGGGCGGTCTGACGCGCGAACGCGCCGGCTTCGAGGTGCGCGACGTGCATCCGACGCACTACGGCCGCATCTGCCCGATCGAAACGCCGGAAGGCCCGAACATCGGTTTGATCAATTCGCTGGCGACCTTCGCCCGCGTCAACAAGTACGGCTTCATCGAGAGCCCCTACCGCAAGGTGGTGGACGGCAAGATGACGAGCGAGGTGCTGTATCTCTCCGCCATGGAGGAGATGCGCCACCACGTCGCCCAGGCCAACGCCACGGTCGATGGTCAAGGCAAGCTCACGGACGAACTCATCACCTGCCGCTATCAAGGCGACGTGCTGCTCGTTCCGCGTGACCGCGTCGACTACATCGACGTGTCGCCCAAGCAGCTCGTATCGGTCGCAGCCGCGCTCATCCCGTTCCTCGAGAACGACGACGCGAACCGCGCCCTCATGGGCTCGAACATGCAGCGTCAGGCGGTTCCCCTGCTGCGTGCCGAGGCGCCGCTCGTCGGCACCGGCATGGAGGAGATCGTGGCCCGTGACTCCGGCGCCGCGATCGCCGCTCGCCGCTCGGGTATCGTCGACCAGGTGGACGCTCCCCGTATCGTCGTCCGCGCGACGCAGGAGGACGACCCCTCCCAGCCCGGCGTCGACATCTATCGACTGCGCAAGTTCCAGCGCTCCAACCAGTCGACCTGCATCAATCAGCGGCCGCTGGTTAACGTCGGCGACATCGTTGCGGCCGGCGAGATCGTGGCCGACGGTCCCTCGACCGATCTCGGCGATCTCGCGCTCGGCAAGAACGTGCTCGTCGCGTTCATGCCGTGGATGGGCTACAATTTCGAGGACTCCATCCTGCTGTCGGAGCGGGTCGTCTCGGAGGACGTGTTCACGTCGATCCATCTCGAAGAGTTCGAGGTGATGGCGCGCGACACGAAGCTCGGGCAGGAGGAGATCACGCGCGACATTCCGAACGTGTCGGAAGAAGCGCTGAAGAACCTCGACGAAGCGGGCGTTGTCTACATCGGTGCCGAGGTCAATCCGGGCGACATTCTCGTCGGTAAGATCACGCCGAAGGGCGAAAGCCCTATGACGCCGGAAGAAAAGCTGCTTCGCGCCATCTTCGGCGAGAAGGCTTCCGACGTCCGCGACACGTCGCTGCGTCTGCCCCCGGGCGTGACCGGCACAGTCGTCGAGGTGCGCGTCTTCAATCGTCACGGCGTCGACAAGGACGAGCGTGCGATGTCGATCGAGCGCGAGGAGATCGAGCGTCTCGCCAAGGACCGCGACGACGAGCTGCTGATCCTCGATCGCAACACCTACGGCCGTCTCCACGACCTGCTGCTCGGCCAGGAGGTCTCGAAGGGACCGAAGGGCGCACGCAAGGGCACAGAGATCACCAAGGATGTGCTGGAGGAGATCCCGCGCAGCCAGTGGTGGGAGATCGGCCTCCGGGACGAGAAATCCCAGGCCGGCATCGAGGCCGTCCAGAAGCAGTACGAGGAATCCAAGAAGAGCCTCGAGCGCCGTTTCGTGGACAAGGTCGAAAAGCTGCAGCGCGGCGACGAGATGTCTCCGGGCGTCATGAAGATGGTCAAGGTCTTCGTCGCCGTGAAGCGCAAGATCCAGCCGGGCGACAAGATGGCCGGCCGTCACGGCAACAAGGGCGTCGTGTCGATGATCGTGCCGTGCGAGGACATGCCTTTCCTTGAGGATGGAACGCCTGTCGACGTCGTGCTCAATCCGCTCGGCGTGCCGAGCCGCATGAACGTTGGGCAGATCCTCGAGACGCACTCGGGATGGGCGTGCCGTGGTCTTGGACGCATCATCGACGAGGCGCTGGCGCAGTATCGTGTGGACGGCGTCGGCAAGACGCTCAAGGACACGGTGCAGCGCGTTTATGGCACCACCAGCGGTAATGAATCGGTTGCGAAGATGAAGGAGGAGGAGGTTGTCCTCCTGGCTTCGCAGATCAAGAAGGGCGTGCCGATCGCGACGCCGGTGTTCGATGGGGCTCGCGAGGCCGACATCGTCGACATGCTAAAGATGGCGGGCTTCGACAGTTCCGGTCAGGTCACGCTGCACGACGGACGTACCGGCGAGCAGTTCGATCGTAAGGTGACGGTCGGCTACAAGTACGTCCTGAAGCTGCACCATCTCGTCGACGACAAGATCCACGCCCGGTCGATCGGCCCCTACAGCCTCGTCACCCAGCAGCCGCTGGGCGGCAAGGCCCAGTTCGGCGGCCAGCGTTTCGGCGAAATGGAGGTGTGGGCGCTCGAAGCGTACGGTGCGGCCTACACGTTGCAGGAGATGCTCACCGTCAAGTCGGACGACGTCGCCGGCCGCACCAAGGTCTACGAGTCGATCGTGCGCGGCGATGACGCCTTCGAAGCGGGCATTCCCGAGAGCTTCAACGTGCTCGTCAAGGAAATGCGCGCGTTGGGCCTCAACGTCGACCTGATCAACTCCGAGGGCCCGCCTGCGGGAACGCCGGTAGAGGCGCCACCGGATGCCGGGAACGAAGCCAAGCCGTTGCTGCCTCCAGCAGCCGCTGAATGACACGCCTGAAGCGGTGTCAGACCCTCCGGGTCTGACACCGGCACGACGAATTTACCCGGGCACCCGGGACGAGATTTGCACTGGCACTTCTAGGGATCGGACCCCCTCGGTCTGACACCGGTGTCAAAGCGGAGAAAGCCGATGAACGAGATCGCCAGCATCTTCAAGCAGCAGCAGGCGCCGCTTCCGAC
>CAMDMH010000405.1 GCA_945901835.1 Devosia equisanguinis
CGCCAGGCGTGACCTGGCACTTCTCGCGGTTCTGGGTGCCGCAGCCCGATCTCTCGTCGGATGACATGTTTCTGGCGTTCATCGATTCGATCCGGCTGACGATCCCGGATTCGATGCGCAACGTCATGACGTGCGAGCCGACCTACATCATGATGGGGATGTCGGCGGAGACGTTCTGGGGCGGCCTTGCCGGAAATGCCGAGTTCGAGGAGCGCCTGCGCGAGCACACCGGCCCCGAGATGGGCATCACCAGCGGCGCGGCAGCCCTCAAGGCAGCCCTCGATGCGTTCGGCGTGAAGAAGGTGTCGGCGCTGACGCCCTATCAGTCAGTCGGCGACGAACAGGTGCACCGCTTTCTCGTCGAAAGCGGCTACGAGGTGCACAAGGTACGCGGCCTGAAGTGCGATACCGCGACGTCGATTGCGCATACGCCGCCGCGCGAAGTCATCGAAGAGGTGCTGAATGAACTCGACGGCCCCGGCGTCGAAGCGATCGTTCAGGCAGGCACCAACCTGTCGGCGCTGAATATCTTCCCGACGCTCGAGCACCAGCTCCGCAAGCCCGTGATCCCGATCAACGTCGCCTGCATCTGGCATGCGATGCGCGCCATCGGCGTGAAGGACAAGTTCTACGGCCGCGGCTGGCTGATGGAACGGTTTTGATCGCGCGGGACGGGGTCGGTTAGATTCCGGCCCCTCACCGCTCGCGCGTGCCTACTTCGGGGCGCGCTTGGCAAGTATCCGCTGCAGTGTGCGGCGGTGCATGTTGAGGCGTCGGGCGGTCTCGGAAACGTTGCGGCTGCACAGTTCGTACACGCGCTGAATGTGCTCCCAGCGAACCCGGTCGGCCGACATCGGATTGTCCGGAGGCGGGGCCTTGGCGTCGCCGGGCGCGAGCAGGGCGTCGGTCACGTCGTCGGCGTCGGCGGGTTTGGCGAGATAGTCGACCGCGCCGAGTTTGACCGCTGACACGGCAGTCGCGATGTTGCCGTAACCGGTCAGAACGATCGAACGGGCGGTGGGGCGGACGCGGTTCAGCTCCGCGATCACGTCGAGGCCGTTGCCGTCTTCCAGACGCATGTCGACGACCGCGAAGGCTGGGGCCTTCTGGCGAATGAGATCGAGCCCTTCGGCTACGGAATGGCCGCTGCGGACCTCGAAGCCCCGCGTTTCCATGGCACGGACAAGGCGCTGAAGAAAGGCGCGGTCGTCGTCGACGACGATCAGCGAGCAGTCTTCCGGCAGCTCATCCTTATTGAAGCTCAGATCTTCTTCTGACACGGCGCGGACCTCCTGGATGGGTCACATATACAGGGGATTTCCCGGTTTAGGAGTCGGATAATGCATAACGGTCAACGGTTGGCTGTTGGGCTCGGTGGGTTTGGCGCGGGCCGTGGCGCCGGCCACGTTCCCTCGGAGGCTTCGAATGCTCGCCTGGGCCATGCAACACTGACGACTGCTCCGGTGCCGCCGCCGGTCCGATTGCCGAACGACACCGTCGCGCCGGATCGTTCGAGCAGGGTCTTGGCTATGAAGAAGCCCAACCCGAGGCCGCCGGCATGGGCGGCAGGCGGCGCGGGTTGATCACCCGCTGCCGACCGCGAGCCGGCCTTGGACGCTTGCCGGGTGGTCACATAGGGCTCCCCGATCGTCTCGAGGATTTCCGGCTTGAAGCCGATGCCGTCGTCGGCGACCACGATCGATATGTCGCGATCGGTCCAGCGGGCGGTGATCTCCACGCGCTCTCGGGCGAAGTCGACGGCGTTCTCGATGATGTTACCGAGGCCGTGAATGACGCCGGGTCTTCGCTCGCCGACCGGTTCGGTGTTACCCGCGAGTTGGCCGGACTGGAGCATGCTCGGACCGGCATCGATCACGATCGTCACTTTGCCCGTACGATAAGGCTCTGTCGCCTCCTCCAACAATTGACCGACCGTCAGCGTGGAGTGGAGCGGATCCTGCTCCTCCGGGCTCTGGGTGAGCTTCTTCAGCAGCTCACGGCAGCGCAGGGCTTGGCTGTTCAACAACTCGATGTCTTCGCGGTACGGGCTGTCCTTGGGCACGTCGCGGACCATTTCCTTGGTGACCAGCACGATCGTCGCCAGCGGCGTGCCGAGTTCGTGCGCGGCAGCTGCCGCGAGGCCATCGAGCGCGTGCAGCTTCTGCTCGTGTGCGAGCACCATTTCGGTCGCCGCCAGGGCCGCCGACATCTGCCGGCTCTCCTTCGACAATCGCGAGGTGTAGAGCGCCATGAAGATCAGGCAGGAAGCGATCGCGGCTAGGATGCCCAGGCTGTAGATCGGCGGGATCGACAGCGGTCCCGCCATGGGGAACTCGGGGTCCCATGGCAGCGGCAGGTAGAAGTTCACCAGCAACGCCGCGCAGGCGAAAGCGACGGCGCCGATCAGGACGGTGTTACGCGGTGGTAGCGTGGAAGCCGAGACGGTCACCGGGGCGACCAGGAGGATCGAGAACGGGTTGGCGATCCCGCCGGTCAGGTACAGCAGCGAGGCCAATTGCAGGGTGTCGTAGATGAGCAGCGCGGTTGCCAACCCCGTGTCAAGACGGTGCCGGGACGAGTAGCGCATGCGCAGGAAAACATTCAGCCAGGCCGAGCAGGCGATAATGGCGAGGCAGTAGCCGATCGGCATGGGAAAGCGCATGCCGAACGCCACTGCCATCACCGCCAAGGTCTGGCCGATGACGGCGAACCAGCGCAGGCGGACGGTCGTCTGCAGGCGCAGCCGACTTTCCCAGATGTCTGCGGGAACGCGGTCGCCGGCGTTTGTTTTGCGGGCCTCGGCCTTGGCCATCTGTTCCTCGTAGAATGCTGTGGAAGCACTATAGCACCGGCCGCCGGATCGCAGCGACCGGGATTGTGGCAGCTCCGTGGTCCGCACCCGCGCGATTTGCGTCATTTGCAACCTCTCCGCTTGTCGATACCGTTCGCTTGGGCAACGACCTTTCGACTTGGAGCTCAACCGCATGCGACTGAAACTCCCCGTGTTGATCGGCGGCGGTTTGCTGCTCGGCGTATGTCTGGGGCTTCTGCTGGTGCCCGGCGCGCTCGACCGCATCCTGCCCAAAGGCGCTGTACGATCGATCGGTGAGGCGACGGTCGGCGGGCCGTTCACGCTCACGGATCACACGGGGCGCCGGGTCAGCGACCAGGAGTGGCGCGGCAAGTACATGCTGCTGTTCTTCGGCTTCACGTTCTGCCCGGACGTGTGTCCGACGGCGTTGCAGGTGAGTGCCGCCGCGCTCGACAAACTCGGGCCCAAGGCCGATCGGGTGGTGCCACTGTTCATAAGTGTGGATCACGAGCGCGATACGCCCGAAATGCTCGCACGGTATGTCGCGAGTTTCCACCCCAAGTTGGTGGGACTGACGGGGACAGCGGAAGAAATCACCGCCGTCGCCCGTGCCTACCGCGTCTACTACAAGAAGACGAAGGATGAGAAGTCGGCCGCCGGGTACACGATCGACCACTCCTCGATCGTCTATCTGATGGGGCCCGACGGCAAGTTCGTCACGCACTTCACTCACACGACGTCGCCCGATGCGATGGCAGCCGGGATCGAGCGGCATTTGAAGTAGGTCGATGGCGTAGCTGTGGTGCTGGAGCAGCGAGTGGTCGGAGTTCTTCATCGCCAGAGGCGATCAAGGAGCAATGCGACCCGGCGCAAGCGCCGCCCCCATCGGAGCGGGACTATTTCCATAGGGATAGAGCAGTTTCATCCGATCACTCGATAGCCCATGGCTATCGCGTATGATCGGATACTGCTCTACCGCGTGAGATCAAAAATGGTGCGGACGGCGGGACTTCGGAGCAGCGAGTGGTCGGAGTTCTTCATCGCCGGAGGCGATCGGGGAGCAATGCGACCCGGCGCGAGCGCCGTCTCGGTTATCGCTGCCGCACGTCGTTTCCACACCACCAATTGATAACGCGGCCCTTCCGGCGCGGCAGGTATGCGTGGCTCCATCTTTTCATCTACAAGGGATTCAGCCCGCTGTTTCTATGATAATGCGTCCACATCTATCGACTGTGATCATGACAATGTAGATGTCAGACCCAACATAATCTCGATGCCCTCTTGGCAGCCTCGTAAAAGTATAATTCGCAACGACACGAAAGTCTCCCCACAATCGCCCAATGTGCCCCGTGGCTCTATGAACATTATCGAGGTAAGTCCCTCCGACGCTCCAGTCGAAATATCTACCATGAATTGACATCTTAGCCCGCATTCCCCAAGTAGATCGTGGTTTCCGTCTACGCCTGACTTGATTACCCCGTCATCACCTCTATGCCGCCACATCCGCTTGTTACGCGGTCTTCCGACGCCGGACGGGAGGCCGACATGCCACGCAACAAGGTGCAGTTCCAGAAGGGGCTGAGCTTCATCGA
>CAMDMH010000406.1 GCA_945901835.1 Devosia equisanguinis
GAAGCCGAAAGCCGGGGTCTTCACCCATCGAGGTGTGAAGAACCCGGATAGCCACGCTGAAGCTCGGCTTCCGCGCACGCAAGGAATAGGAGCTGGGTCACTTCTCTAGCGCCGCCACCGGGCCGTCGCAGGGCAATTCAATTTACGTAAGTCATCCCGGTGCTCGTCACCGGGATCCAGGTTGCAACAATGGCAATGCTCCGGGTTGTGGCAAACTCGATCCCGGGCACAAGGCCCGGGATGACCGTAGTCTATTGAAGTGACTCGCCCTGCGGGCCGTCGAACCACGCGAGATTGCGCGACTGCCGCAAGCGTTCCACTATGACGCTGAACAACAACAGGCGGAACTTCGCAATGGACAACTCAATGCGCGAGCGCGTCGCGATCGTCACCGGCGCCAGCAACGGTATCGGCAAGGGCATCGCGGAGGCGTTCGCGGCGGCGGGTGCGAAGACGGTGCTGGTCGCTCGTTCGGCCGACAAGCTGACGGCGCTTCAGCGCAGCCTCGAAGCGTCGGGGGCGAGCGCGCTGCCCGTGCCGTGCGATGTCACCAGCGAGCGGGATGTCGCTCGGCTGTTTGCCGAAGTGCGCGATAAGTTCGGGCGTGTCGATGTTGTCGTGAACAATGCAGGCGTCGCGTCCGGTACGGCGATCGACGAACTGACGCTCGACGCCTGGAACGATGTCGTCTCGATCAATCTGACGGCGGTGTTCCTGATGTGCCGGGAGGCCGTGAAGGCGATGAAGGCACAGACGCCGCAGGGCGGGCGGATCATCAACATGGGCAGCGTGTCGGCGAAGACGCCGCGGCCGGACTCTATCGCGTACACCGCGACCAAGCACGCGATCCAGGGCATGACGCATCAATTGACGATGGACGGCCGCAAGTACGGCGTGGTCGCATCGATCATTCATCCCGGTGCGACGCTGTCGAGCTTCACGTCGCGGCGGGGGCGCACGCAGGCTGGTGCAGGCGCCACCCCCGACGACTACGTGATGTCGGCAGCGGATGTCGCTCGCGTCGCGGTGCTGATGGCAACCCTGCCACCGGAGGTCAATCTGTACGAGGCGACGATCCTACCCAACCAGATGCGCTCGTTCATCGGGCGGGGGTGATCGCGCCAGGGATCAGCGGCTATTGCCTTGGCTCGCGAGGCGAAGGAACCGGTCCTGCATCGCGGGTTGATCCGCGAACGTGCCGTTGAAGCGCGTCGTGACGGCCGGCATGCCCTGCTGGCGCAAGCCGCGTGCGGCGATGCACTGATGCTCGGCCTCGATCAGCACGGCAACACCGCGGGGCTCGAGGCCCTTCTCGATGGCAGCAGCGATCTCGGCGGTCAGTGCTTCCTGGGTCTGAAGGCGGCGAGCGAGGGCATCCACGACGCGGGCGAGGCGCGACAGCCCGGTGACGCGGCGGCCGGGGACGTAGGCGACGAAGGCGCGGCCCATGAACGGCGCGATGTGGTGTTCGCAGTGGCTCAGGACGGGAATGTCCTTCAGCATCACGATGTCGTCGTAGCCGGAGACGTCGTCCACCAGCGACTCGGACAGCAGCGCCACGGGGTCCTGGGTGTAGCCGGCGAAATACTCGAGATAGGCTTCAGCGACCCGTTGCGGCGTCTCGCGGAGGCCTTCGCGGTCGGGGTCTTCGCCGGCCCACGCGAGCAGCGTTCTGACGGCGGCTTCGGCTTGCGCCTGCGTCGGCCTGACGGGCCATGCCGGCGCGGATCCTGGCTTGGCCGAGAGGGAAAGTGGCGCGGCGGAGCGCGCGTGGTCGTCGATCGGCAGCTTCTTCAAGGACGTTTCTTCCCAGCAATTGACGAAGGGCAGGCATGCGTCCCGGCGGGAATGAAGCGGCGGGGGACTCCCCTTTCCGACCGGCGGGCGCTATCTATAGCATGGTTCGCGCGGGTCGATGGAAGCGGCTTGGCGCGCAGAACAGATCCGCTCTCCAGGCGAGGACCCAGGTTCGGAGCTTCGGCCGGCCCCAGGTCGCACCGGGCGGCGGTTTCAGCGAGGCAGGAATGACGGCGCTCAGCGAGATCTACAACTCCAAGATCATGGAGCTGGCAGCGGCGATCCCGCGGGCCGAACGGCTTGGCGCGCCCGATGCGAGTGCGACAGCGCATTCCAAGCTGTGCGGCTCCACGATCGCCGTCGACATCAGGCTGGCGGGCGGTCGCGTGGCCGAGTTCGGACAGCTCGTCAAGGCTTGCCTCCTGGGGCAGGCTGCTGCATCGGTGATGGGGCGCGAGGCCGTCGGCTCGACGCCGGAGGAATTGCATCAGGTCGCCGCGACCATGCGGCGGATGCTTAAGGAAGGCGGTGAGCCGCCGATGGGCAGATGGGCCGATCTTGCGGTGCTCCAGCCCGTCAAGGACCACAAGGCGCGGCACGCTTCCACGCTTCTGGTGTTTGAAGCCGTAGAACGGGCGTTGGCTGAAATCGATGCTAAGGCCGGCGTCACGGCCTAACGGCCACGAGCATGCGATTTCCGTTCTTAGGACGCTCCGAACGACAACTGCTCAGATTTGCAGGCCGACCTCGCGGTTCTCCTCCCCCATTGTGGGGGAGGTGGCCTGTAGGGCCGGAGGGGGGAAGCCCAACGAAGGTCAGATGATCTGAGGCTCCCCCACCCACGCCCCCTCCCCACAAAGGGTAGGGGGAAACCCGAATTTCGGTTCGGTTATTGCTCGAAGCTGCCTTAGTTCCGACAGGAGGTGCCCATGCCCGTGATCGAAGATCCCCTGGCGCTTCCGGGAAGGCGTGGGACGATCTATCCAGCCGAGCATGCGGCCGGCTTCGAAGGTCGCGTCAAACGCGCGATGACCGAGAAGCTCGGTCTCACGCAGTTCGGCGTCAACATCACGACGCTGGAGCCGGGAGCGCGTTCGGCGCTGCGCCACTCACACACGCAGGAGGACGAGTTCATCTATGTTCTGTCCGGCGAGTTGACACTGATTACCAACGAGGGCGAACGCAAGCTTCGCGCATCGATGGCGGCGGGCTTTCCGCGGGAGGACGACAACGGCCATCACCTCGTCAACAACGGCACGGCCCCGGCGAGCTATATCGAGATCGGAACGCGGTCGAGCGACGACGATGTCGACTATCCCGACGTCGACATGAAGGGGGTGAAGCGCGGCGGGCGCTACAGCTTCGTTCGCCGGAACGGGGACCCGTACGCTTGATGCTGCGGCATGCAGGAAAACTCGCGGCGTTCGCGCTGAAACTCCCGATCCACGTCTACCGTTATTCGCTGAAAGCGTTGATCGGCTGGGAGTGCCGGCACCTGCCTAGCTGCTCGGAGTACGGGCTGGAAGCGATCGACCGCAACGGGGCATGGCGCGGGCTCTGGCTCACTGTCTCCAGGCTGTCACGCTGCCGTCCCTGGGGTACGTCCGGCTACGACCCCGTGCCCGATGTCACGCAGTGCCGGCACAGCTTCGCGCCGTGGCGCTACGGCCGCTGGACCGGGCGGCATTTGCACAAGGGAGCTGCGCATAAGAACTTGCCGGATTGTTGAAGCGCTCTCAGCAGCTTCCGTCCGCCTGTTCCCAATCCTGGATGTCCCGGCATGGCGAGACGACGACCGTGCGGCCACCGGCAAGGCCGATCTTGACGCCGGGTCTGCCCTCGACCGAGACCACCTTGAAATCTTCCGCGGCGGGTGCGGGAAGCCGCATTTCCGCAAGCTCCTCGATGTTGCCGCGGGTGAAGGTCAGGAACCGCAGCCGGCGCCGGTCTCGGCTGGGCACCACGATGTCCGGCCGGCCGTCACCACTGAAATCGGCGATCGCGGACAGCTTCAGGTGGCGCGATCCGAACACGTGGTTAGACACGTCGTCGGTGTCCGCGATCATTTCGAGCTTGCCGTCGCGCAGCGTCCAGATCTGCAATTCGCCGCGAATGTGTGGCGTGACGACGATGGCGATGTCGTTCTTGCCGTCGCCGTTGAAATCCGCAAACCCGATCGGGTTCAGCCAGCGGAACGGTGTGCCGATCGGGGGCGTCTCCGCTATGATCTCGAGGTCCTTGCCGCGGATGCCCAGCACAGCGAGCGCCGCACCGCTGCGTTCGTAGGTGCGAATGGTGACGATCTCTGCTTGTCCATCGCCATCGATGTCGACGAGGCGGGGCGTGCGATCCTCGAACACGCTGTCCTTGGGCAGACGGAACCGCATCACCTGTTTGCTTGTCGTCGAGATCGTCAGCGCCGTCGGATGCTGGTCGGTGCCGAAGGGGAAATGGCGGTAGCGGCCGGTGGGCTCCGAGAACCAGGCGGCCGCGATGTTGATCGAGCCGCGCGCGAGATCCCCGTCCTTCAGGACGTTGTCCCGTCGTGGCCGTTTGAAGGCGTTTGGATCGGGCGCAAGCTTGTACTCGCCCTAATGGATC
>CAMDMH010000407.1 GCA_945901835.1 Devosia equisanguinis
CGTTCAAGTATACGGATCTCAGGGAGCGGATCAAAGAGGTCTGGGCGCCCTTGTCGGGGGCTGAGACCGAGGTCAGCGTCGAGCAGCTCGACGCGGCGTTGGGTCCGCTCGCGGCGCTCGACGGCCCGCGCGTCGTGTTCGTCGACGGAGTGTTCAACGCGGCATTGTCGCGGACTTCGGAGTTCGGCGAGGCGGTCGAGCAAATGCCGCTGGCGCCCTTGTTGCGTAAAGCGCCGGCTTGGCTCGAGGGCAAGTTCGCGGCTGGGCGTCTGGGCGAGGCGAGCGCGATGACAACGCTCAACACGGCCTTCATGAGCGACGGCTTGATGATCAAGATCAAGCAGGGCCAGAAGCTCGCGAAGCCCGTTCTCGTGGTTTCGGTGCGCGCGAGTGCCGAGTCTTCGACGATCGCGACGCGCAACATCGTGGCGATGGAGCCGGGCTCGTCGATGACCATGGTGGAGGCCTATGTCGCCATTCCGGGGGCAGCGCCGAAAGGTATCGTCAGCGGGTTGACCGACGCGGCTGTTGCAGACGGTGCGTCGCTGACTCACATCAAGTGCGCGATCGACGGCAGTGCTGCCGCGCATCTGTCGAACGTCGCGGCGAAGGTCGGGGCCGACGCGAACTATCGCGTGTTCCAGCTGACCGCGGGGCCGCAGCTCGCACGCAACGATCTCTCCGTCGAGATGGCCGGCACGGGCTCGAAGCTCGACATTTCCGGCGCGTTCCTCGCACGCGGCATGGCGCATATCGATACGACGCTGGTCGTGGATCACAAGGTGCCTCATTGCGAAAGCCGCGAGTTGTTCAAGGGTGTGCTGGCTGATCGTGCGCGAGGCGTGTTCCAGGGCAAGATCATCGTCAGGCCGGGAGCCGACAAGACGGACGGCAAGCAGATGGCGCGCGCGCTTTTGTTGTCGGAGGACGCCGAGTTCGACTCGAAGCCCGAGCTCGAGATCTACGCGGACGACGTCGCGTGCGGGCACGGGGCGACGGTGACGGAGCTCGACGAGAACCTGATGTTCTATTGCCGCTCGCGCGGCATTCCGGAAGCTCAAGCTCGCGGTCTCCTGATCGAGGCGTTCATCGGCGAAGCGATCGAGAAGATCGAGCACGAGGCGGTGCGCGAGGCGCTGATGGATCTCGCGCGGCGGTGGCTCTCTCAGGGGGACGGCCTCGAGGCCGGATCGGCAACGTGATGAACGCAGCTGTCGACAGAGTGCAGACCAGCGGCGTGCCCGCATTCGACGTCGAACGCTATCGCGCCGACTTCCCCATCCTGTTCCGGGAGATCTACGGCAAGCCGCTCGTCTATCTCGACAGCGGGGCGAGCGCGCAGAAGCCCAAGCAGGTGCTCGAAGCGATGGATCAACTTCTGCGCTACGACTTCGCGAACGTGCATCGCGGCATTCATTATTTGTCGAATACCGCGACGCAGCACTACGAGGACGCGCGCGAGACCGTTGCGCAGTTCCTGGGGGCTGCCTCGCCGGACGAGATCGTGTTCACGAAGAACGTGACGGAAGCGATCAATCTCGTCGCGTACGCGTGGGGCATGGACAACATCAAGCCCGGCGACGAGATCGTGCTTTCGATCATGGAGCACCACTCCAATATCGTGCCGTGGCATTTCCTGCGCGAGCGCAAGGGAGCGGTACTGAAGTGGGCGCCGATCTCGGATCGCGGTGAGTTCCTGCTCGACGAGTTCGAAGCGCTTCTCTCCAAGCGCACGAAGATGATCGCGCTCACGCACATGTCGAACGTTCTCGGCACGGTGGTTCCGATCGAGGAGGTGGTGCGGATCGCGCATGCGCGCGGGATTCCGGTGCTCGTCGATGGCGCACAGGCGGCAGTGCACATGCCGGTCGATGTGCGCAAGATCGATTGCGATTTCTATGCGGTTACCGGCCACAAGCTGTACGGCCCGACCGGCATCGGCGTGCTCTACGGCAAGAAGGCGCTGCTGGAGAAACTGCCGCCGTTTCTTGGGGGCGGGTCGATGATCGAAAGCGTGACCGTCGATCGGGTAACTTACGGTACGCCGCCGAACCGGTTCGAGGCAGGTACGCCGCCGATCGCAGAGGCTGTCGGACTGGCGGCAGCGCTGCGGTACATGATGGACGTCGGTCGGCCGGCGATCGCGGCGCACGAGGCGGAGCTCGGGGCCTACGCGCATGCGCGGCTCGGTGAATTCAAGTGGCTCGAGATCCACGGCCATGCGCCGGGCAAGGGAGCGATCGTCTCGTTCACCATGGATGGTTTGCATCCGCACGACATCTCGACGATCGTCGATCGCTCGGGCGTGGCCATCCGTGCGGGGCATCACTGCGCGCAGCCGCTGATGGAAAGGCTCGGGGTGCCGGCGACGTGCCGTGCTTCGTTCGCACTCTACAATACGAAGGCGGAGGTCGATGCGCTTGCTGAAGCCTTGATCAAGGCGCATAAGTTTTTCGGAAATTGAGCGAGCGCGGCGCACCGGCGCCGGGGCACGTTTTGGGTCTCGTTCAGCGGGATGCGGGCCGAAGGATTTGCCAGCGCTCCTGACGCGAGGGCGGCTGGTTGCACGAAGAAGGAGATCGGGTTGTGGCAATGGACGACAACAGAGCCGAGGATGATCCGGTCGTGGATCTCGGGCACCGGCCTGAGATCGATACCCGTGCCGCAGCCGGCGTTTCCGTGCCGCCGCCCACGGCTCACCACGTGTCGAAGGCGGTAGCCGACGGTGGCACGCCAGTGCCGGGTTCGCAGCTTTCAGCGGAAGAACTGGACCAGCTGACCGCCGATATCGTCACGGCGCTGAAGACGGTGTTCGATCCCGAAATCCCCTCCGACATCTACGAGCTGGGTCTGATCTACAAGATCGATATCGACGACGACAAATTGGTGTCGATCGACATGACGTTGACTGCGCCGGGCTGCCCGGTCGCAGGCGAGATGCCGAAGTGGGTCGAAAATGCCGTCAATACCGTGCCTGGAATCAGCGGCACCAAGGTCGTGTTGACGTTCGATCCGCCGTGGGACCAGAGCCGCATGTCCGAAGAGGCTCGCATCGCCGTCGGGATGTTCTGAAGTGGATCGTCGGTTTCCCGACGACCTCAACTGCAGGCGAGGAACAAAATTTCGGAATGGTTACTTTTGAATTATCTATTTGAATCATGCCCTTGGTTGGTGAGCCTGATTGTTGGACTGCCGAGTGGAGATTGATCTTTTCGCTGCTGCGTGATTTAATTGTTCTCGGATGTGCGGCTGTTCATCCAGTCGTCTGATTTTAAACGGCTATTTTGTATCTGGTACCCGGTCGGATCGAGTGCCAGCCAGAGCGGAGCGTTGGCTGCTTCCATCCGGAACGTTTGGGAGCTGGGCTAAGCCAAAGTGCGATGCATGCGGATGAGGCGCTGGCGTTTGTCCGACGGCTGATCGGGAAGACATTCGAAAGAACGGTTGGTGGGAGAAGCCAATGAGCTTGTTCGCGGGAGGTCGCGAGCAGGTTGCCGCTGGTGCGTTCGTGCGGCCTTTTTTACGGCCGCTTGTTTTGACGGGGTGATGTCGTGTTCGACGGTGTTTCTCATGAGTTTGGGCAGGTTGTGCCCAGGCCGGTTCGCCGCGGGATCGGCCCGGCGCGCAATGTTCATCCTCGGGATTTCGATCGAGACGTTGATCATCGTTCTGCTGTCCGTCGTTACGGGTGTTGTCTACCATATGGCGACCTACGCCGATATGGGCTCGCTCATGCAGTTCGTCGGCTTTGGGCTTCTCGTCGCGGCGTTGTTCGAGATGCCGTTGGTCATGCATTCCCATTACATGATGGAGCATGACCACGTCGGGCGCCGCAGCATCGCGCGGATGGCGAATGCTTGGGCGTATGCCTTCATGTGGATCGCGCTCATCGCGCTGTTGACCAAGACCGGCGATCAGATTTCGCGTGGCTGGCTGGCTGATGATGTTCTTCGCAGTCGGTCTTTGCGGTACGCTGTCCCTGGAGGTCATGGCGCGGCATCTGATGAGGCTTGCGGAGAGCCGTGGGATCGCGGTTGCGGTGCGGCGTCTCGCTGTGATCGGTACTGCTGAGGAAATCGAGCGCTTCCGAAATGAACAAGCTCCGTCAGGACATGATATCGAGATCGTGTCCTCTGCGTGTCTGCCGGACGGCGCGTGGGCGGACATGGCGGGGGGCACTACTCTCGCTGGCCATCTCGACGGTGTATTGAATGCGGCCCGCCGCGAGGGTGTCATACCGTCGGTTCGTAATCTCGACTCGTGTTGCGTGGGTGCGATTCCGCTGATCGCCAGATCGTGATTCCATATCTCCATTGATTCGATGGAGGTCTGGATGACGGTGCCACTCGAGATCCGGCGGGATCGAACACCCGCGGTGCTGCGCAAAGAGGCCAAGG